>CAZEIO010000311.1:0-1502 GCA_964512525.1 uncultured Halobacteriales archaeon | reverse complement strand
TCTCGGCCTCGGCTCCGCCGTGCGTGCCGCTGCGGCTGCCGCCGGTGACCGGCTCAGCCCCCTCGCTCATGAGCCGCCGGCAGAACTCTTTCCCAATTTCCCCCACGTCGGGCCCCGCCCGCGCCCGACACTACTCCCTGCGGCCCGGCCGCTGGCGCCTGAGGCATGCCTCCAAACCGACGCTCCCAGGGACACGTCCACCGCCGTGCTCACCGCCGCCACGTGAGGGCGAGGCGGAGCCCGACCCGCTCGTCGTAGAGCTCGCCCGTGTCGACGGCCACGGCGGCGCGGCCCCGGAGATTCGAACGCCCGGGCAGCGGCCCGCGCACCGCGAGGCGAACCGAGTATTGATCACGCCGACTTGTGCGCTCGAAGTCACACCGGGCGCAGTAACTCCTTGCTCCGTAGTTGCGGCTGTAGGTGCCGAGCGCCTCGTAGGAGAGCCCGGCCCCGAGGTGCCCTTTGACCCCGACGTGGTGGGCCACGACGATGTTGTTGGCGACCCCGATCGCGGCGTCGCCGGTGCCCGGCGTCGTTGCGGCCGGCGTCAGAAGCGGCGTGCCCAGCGTGCGTCCCTGATACGTCCATCCGCTCTCGTAGCGGCCGTGGTTGTAGTAGGAGTCGGCGCCCCGCGGTTCGTTCAGGTCCCAGCGGGCACTCTGCCGCGTCGTCCGCAGGTGCTCCCACAGCACCCCGCGCACGAGCGCCTCCGGGTCGCCGCGGCGCAGGCTCACGCCCCAGAGCCCGTCCCAGACGTTGCGGAAGTTGAAGCTGGCGATGTCTTCGTGGTAGAACTGCCGGTAGGCCCGCGCCCTCGCGCCGCCCAGGTCGACGTCCAGGCCGAAGTCGTACATCGCGAGGTGGTTCGGGTTGAACGTCGGGGAGTCGGTCCGCACGCCCTCGACGACGACCTCGTTGCCGACCAGCACGTCCGCCCACCGCGCGAGGGAGGACTGCTGCGGCCCCTCCTCCGGATGGGTGCCGCCCCACTGCACGTGGTGCGTGATGCCGGCGTGGGCGGTGACGGGAAACGACGGCGGCAGCAAGCGGGCGTACAGGGACTTCTCGTGGACGAGGGTCCCCTCGACGACGCGGTCGCTCCCCATCCAGCCGTGGGACAGAGAGCCCTTCAGCGCCAGCCCCTCGCCGGTGCCGGGCACCGTCACGTAGCCGTCCGAAGCAATGCTGACGCGGGGCATCGGGGGGGCATTGCGGCTGTGGGTCGTGCTGCCGACCGACAGGCTCGTGTCGACCCGCCCGATGCTCTGCGCCCGGCGGCCCGCCGTGAGCTGGAGCGTCCAGTACTGCAGGCGGCCGTAGAGCTGGTGGACGGTGGCGGTGCTGTTGCGGGAGGCGCGCCCGAGCAGCTCTATGCCGAACGCGTAGTCGAGCCCGCCCGTGTCCGTGAACGGGCGACGGGCATTGAGCCGGAGTCCGGCGCTCGCAGAGGTCGGGTCGACCCGTCCGTGCTGGTTCGCCGCCAGCCAGAAGGGCGGCGCCCC
>CAZEIO010000310.1:0-1503 GCA_964512525.1 uncultured Halobacteriales archaeon | reverse complement strand
TGATGAAGCGCGAACTCGGCGACCTCTCGACGGACCTCGAGAACTACCGCGACGCCAGTCCCATCCGGCACGTCTCCGATATCGAGTCGCCGCTTCTGGTCCTCCACGGCGAGGAGGACGTCCGCGTCCCCGTCAGCCAGTCCGAGCAACTAATCGAACGACTCGAGGCCAACGGCAAGCGGTACGAGTTCCAGCGGTACGCCGAGGAACCCCACGGCTTCGGCGACCGCGAGAACGTCGTTGACGCCTACACGCGGGTCGCCGACCTGTTCGCGAAGTACCTCCGGGTGGACCCCGACGACGGCGATAGCCGCCCGCACCACCCCAACGGGGAGGGAGGGAACTGAGATGACGGGCCACCGGACGACGGAGCGGGTGCGCTCCTGCGAGCGGTCGAAGATTCGCGTCCTGTTCGACCTCGCCGACAGCGTTCCGGGCGACCACGTCCGTCTGGAGGTCGGTGACCCGGACTTCGACACGCCCGACCACGTCGTCGAGGCCGCCCACGAGGCCGCCGCCGCGGGCGAGACGCACTACACGTCGAACGCGGGCCTCCCCGACCTCCGCCGTGCGGTCACCGAGGAACTGGCCCGCCACGGCGGCGTGGACCACGACCCCGACGAGGTCCTCGTCACGACCGGCGGGATGGAGGCACTCCACCTCGCCGCCCTCGCGACGGTCGGTCCCGGCGAGGAACTGCTGATTCCCTCGCCCGCGTGGCCGAACTACTGGACGCACGCCCGCCTCGCCGACGGCGTCCCCGTCGAGGTGCCCATGCCCGGCCCGGACTTCGACCTCGACCCCGACCGCGTGCGGGCCGCGATGGGCCCCGAGACGGCAGCCGTCGTCCTCTGTCGGCCGGCGAACCCCACCGGCCGCGTCGCGGACGCCGACGCCGTTCGCGACGTGGTCGCGGCCGCCGCCGAGTACGACGCCTACGTACTCGCCGACGAGGTGTACGCCGCCCTCGCCTACGACCGCGACCTCACCGGCACGGCCGCGCTGACCGGCCACCCGGACCACGTCCTCACCGTCGGCTCCTGTTCGAAGACGTTCGCGATGACCGGCTGGCGCGTCGGCTGGCTCGCCGCCGACGGGCACGTCCTCGAGGAGGCCATCACCGTCCGCGAGGCGACGACGGCCTGTACGTCGAGCGTCGCCCAACACGCCGCCCTCGCCGCCCTGACCGGGCCGCAGGAGCCCTTCGAGACCATGCACGACGCCTTCCACGAGCGCCGCGACTACGTCGTCGACCGCGTCGCCGACATCGAGGGCGTCCGGGCACCCGACCCCGAGGGTGCCTTCTACGTCTTCCTCGACCCCGACACCGACGAGGGGAGTCTCTCGCTGGCGAAGCGACTGGTCCGCGAGGCCGGCGTCGTCCTCGCGCCGGGCAGCGGCTTCGGCGACGCCGGCGAGGGTCACCTCCGGCTCTCGTTCGCGAACTCGCTCGACCGTCTCGAGGCGGGACTGGACCGCCTCGAGACCGCACTCTGAGGCCGG
>CAZEIO010000309.1:0-1518 GCA_964512525.1 uncultured Halobacteriales archaeon | reverse complement strand
GACGTCGCGGGGCTCGACCCGCTCGTCCTCGCCCTCGCCGACGACGCGGGGCTTCTTCTCGATCTGTCCCAGCGCGAGGATCGCCACCTCGGGGTAGTTGATGATGGGCGTGGCGTACTCGCCGCCGATGCCGCCGATGTTCGTCACCGTGAACGTCCCGTCGCGCATGTCATCGGGGCCTATCTTCCGGTCGCGGGCCCGCTCGACGAGTTCGTTCGTCTCGCTGGCTATCTGCAGGAGTCCCTTCCGGTCCACGTCCCTGACGACGGGCACCATCAGGCCCGCGTCGGTGGCCGTCGCCACGCCGAGGTTGTAGTACTTTTTCTTGACTATCTCCTCGTTGTCCTCGTCCAGTTGCGCGTTGACGTAGGGGAACTCCTTGAGCGCGGCCACGCAGGCCTTCAGCACGAACGGCATGTAGGTCAGGGAGATGCCCCGCTCGCCGGCGACCTCCTTCAGCCGTGAACTTCGAGCGCTCCATCTGCTCGCCGATGGTCCGGCGGACGCCGCGGTACGGTTCGCGCTCCTCGCGCTGGGTTGCCTCGACGGCGCGGGCGTCCTCGGCCGTGTCCTCGACCGTCTCGACGGCGTCCTCGCCGCGAGTCGCGAGCGCCGTCGCGTCGGCCGCCTGGGCGCGCTGCTGGGCCCCGGCGTACTCGCGGACCGCGTCGGCGGTGACGAACGCCTCGCCGTCGCGCTCCTCGACCGCCGGGACCGCGTCGATGTCCACGCCCTCCTCCTCCGCGACGCGGCGGGTGGCGGGCGCCGCGAGCGTGCGGTCGCGGTCCGCCGACTCGACTGCCGGCGGGGCCTCGATGACCTCGCCGTCGGCCGCCGCGGCGGTCTGCTCCGTCGGCTCCGGTTCTGGTTCGGGCGTCGCCGGCTCGCCGACGTCCTCGGCGGCTGCCCGGACGTCGCTCTCGGTCACCCGGCCGCCGGGGCCGGTGCCCTCGACGGTCGCGAGGTCCACGTCGAGTTCTCGTGCCAGCCGGCGGGTGCTGGGCGCGGCGAACACGCGACCGCCCGACCCGGCGTCGGTATCGGCTTCGGCCGTCGTCTCTGCGTCTGTGTCCGCGCCCGCGCCGGTCGCCGCGTCCGGGTCTGCACCTGCACCATCACCATCACCTGCGCCGGCCTCGGTGGTTGCACCCTCGGCGGCCGCGCCGTCGTCGTCAGCGGCCGACGCCTCGGCTCCGTCGTCCGCCTCGGCGGTCTCGAAGGTCACGATGACGTCGCCGACGGGCACCACGTCGCCCGGTTCGGCGTGGAGTTCCCTGATCGTGCCGTTGTACGGCGACGGCACGTCCACGAGGGCCTTGTCCGTCTCGACCTCGGCGACTGGCTGGTCCTCCGTGACCGTGTCGCCGACGGAGACGAGCCACGACTCGAGCGTCCCCTCGGCGACGCCCTCGCCGACGTCCGGGAGTTTGAACTCGTGCGTCGCCATGTCAGAACCCCGCGACGTCGCGGATGCCGTCCTCGATGCGCTCCGGTTCGGGGAGGTAGTAGTCCTCCAGC
>CAZEIO010000308.1:0-1519 GCA_964512525.1 uncultured Halobacteriales archaeon | reverse complement strand
GTGTTCGTCCCGTACAGCGACGGACCGACGTTCGTCGCCGACCTGATCGAACGGGACGGCTGGCCGGCCGTCACCGAGGCCTACGAGCGGCCGCCGGTCAGCACCGAACAGGTGATCCACCCCGAGAAGTACCCCGACGAGAAGCCAATCGAGGTGCAGATCGAGGACCGCTCGGCCGACGAGTGGGAACCGGTCGTCACTCGCGGCCGGGGCGCGACGACGGTCGGCGAGGCCGGCATCTTCGCGATGTTCTGGGCGAACGGCGTCGTTCCCCGCGACAGTCTCTTTTCCGGGCCGGACAGTCGCTACAACTACTCCCACCCCGCCTCGACCGGGTGGGGCGGTGACCAGATCCGCGCGTACAGCGACGGCGAGTCGTTTGCCTACGTCTTCCGCACCGCGTGGGACTCCGAACGCGACGCCCGGGAGTTCGTCGCGGCCTACCGGGACCTCCTCGAAGGGCGTGACGCCGTCGAGGTGCGCGACGGCGTGTACCGGATCGAGGACGGCGGCTTCGCCGACGCCTTCCGTGTCGTCCGCGCGGGCACGACGGTGACCATCGTCAACGCCCCGACGGTGGACGACCTGGACGAGGTGCACGGTCCGGGCGGATCGCGTGCGTCGGTCTCGACCTCGTCCCCGGTCACCACCGACCGGGCGACCGCCCGCCCGTTGCTCGCCGACTGAGCCGGACGGTGACTCTTTAGCCCCTGCGACCGCGCGAACTGGCATGGACGACCGGTTCGACCTCGTGACGGCGACCGACATCGCCGAGGGTACCGCCACCGACGCCTACTTCCTCCGGACGGAGGAGACACTGGAGGCCGCCGGCCGCAACCCCGACGTGGTGGCCGAAGTGACGGTTGACCAGTTTCCCGGCGGCGACCACCACGTACTGGCCGGGCTGAAGGACCTCGCGCACCTCCTCGCGGACCGGCCGGTGGACGCCGACGCACTCCGGGAGGGGCGACTGTTCTCGGGTGGCCCCGTCGTCCGCATCGAGGGGCCGTACCTCGCCTTCGCCCGCCTCGAGACGGCCATCCTCGGCTTCCTCTCACAGGCGAGTGCGTTCGCCACGCGGGCGCTTGAGGCGCGACTGGCCGCGCCGGCGGCGACGGTCCTCTCGTTCGGCGCACGTCACCTCCATCCCGGCGTCGCGGTCTGTCTCGAGCGGTCGGCGCTCGTCGGCGGTCTCGACGGCATCTCGCACGTCGCGGCGGGCGAGCGTCTCGACCACGAGGCCGTCGGCACGATGCCACACTCGCTGGTACTCTGTTTCGGCGAGGGCGAACAGGAGGCCGCGTGGCGGGCGTTCGACGACGCCGTCGCCCCGGACGTCCCCCGCACCGCGCTCTGTGACACGTTCGCGGACGAGGCGACGGAGGCGGTCCGGGCGGCCGAGGCCGTTCCGGACCTCGACGCCGTCCGCCTCGACACCACCGGGTCGCGGCGCGGCGACTTCCGGCACATCGTCCGCGAGGTACGCTGGGAACTCGACCAGCACGGCCACGGGGACGTC
>CAZEIO010000307.1:0-1521 GCA_964512525.1 uncultured Halobacteriales archaeon | reverse complement strand
CTGCGTCTGCGTCCGTGTCGGCGTGGACGTCGCCGGTCGCACGCTCGACGGCGGCACGAACCGGCCGACCGAGACCGCCCGCCGGTGCGTCGGCGTCCGGGCGAACGGCGGCCGCCGCCCGGTCGCCGGCCACGACGGCTACGACCGGCTCGGGCGACCGGTAGCCCGCGACCAGACGGGCGACCGTCTCGACGGGCGCGCCCTCGTCGGCACGGACCGCGAGCAGACCGTCGTACCGCCCCGTCGAGGCGTCCCGGACCGCCTCGTGGGCGCGCCGTCCGTGGTCGCGCCACGCGGCCAGCGCGGGCTCGCGGGCGTCGTGGCCCAGGACGAGTGCGACGGCCGTCCCGGGCGACTCCCGGGCGGCGCCGTCGAGGACGTCGGCGTGACCGGCGACCGTCGAGAGCGGGCCCCCGACGTGCGGACGGAGCACCCGCTCGACGGCGTCGGCCGCCGCCGACGTGGCCGCCTCGTGGCCGAGCGTCGACAGCGTCACCGCCGAGGCGAGCTCGCGTGCGCCCGTCTCGTCGTCCGGGTCGAGGTCGGCGGCGGCGAGCGTCTCGCGCACCCGGTCCGGCGACCCCGAGAAGGGACCGTGAACCAGCGTCGAGTGCGCCAGCCCGTCGGTCGGCGTCGTCGGCGTCGCCACGCCCGGCCGCCGTTCCACGTCGAGACCGTCGAGGATCGCCGCCGTTCCGGCTGCTCCGGGGTGGTGACCGGCGGCGACCGCGCCGGCGACGGCGAGGTGGCCCACGGCGTCGGTCGTCTCCGGGGCGGCGACGGCATCGTCGAGGACGCGCCGCGCGACGTGCCACGCCCGGACCGACAGCGACACCGGACCGTCGCCGACCGCCGGGAGACCCGTCGCGGCCTCCGGGACCGGACCGTGGCCGACGAGAACGGCGACGGCGTCCTCCGTGGCGGTGAGACGACGCCGTCGTCGCGCGGCCGTCCGCGCCGTCGAGACCTGGAAGGGTACCCCGCGAGCGCGCAGCGAACGAGCGAGGATGCCGGCCGCGGCGACGCCGTCGCCGTCGGGACGGGTGACGATGCGGACGAACGGGGCGCTCGACAGGCGGGCCGACAACCCACCGGGGTCGCTCGCCACCTCGTCCTCCCGGTCCACGGTCGCCATCACTCGATCAGGTCAACCGCCGTGTCGTACGAGTAGGTGAATTCCTCGTCGAGTTCGTCGCCGCGGTAGTAGTCCACCAGCCGGCGAACCTTCGACTCCACGTTCTGCAGGGACCGCTTGTTCTGGACGTCCTGTGGGTTCTCGTCCACGTGGTCGCGCAGGCGCACCGCCTTCGCCATCAGGTCGCGCAGGTCTGCCGGAATCTCGGGGGCCGCGTCGTGCTCCTCGAGGATCTCGGTGACCTTCTTGCCGGTCGCGAGCTTGACGTCCGGGACCGGCGTGCCGCCGACGCCCTCGTCGCGCAGGCGGACGCCGATCTCGCTGGGGTCGTGGCCGGCCTCGGCGAGCTCGACGACGCGCTCCTCGACGGCCTCGGCGTCGACGTC
>CAZEIO010000306.1:0-1533 GCA_964512525.1 uncultured Halobacteriales archaeon | reverse complement strand
GCCATGTCCACGAGGCGGCGACCGTCGGCGACGTGTCCCGCCGTGGCGACGCCGATGTGGTCGTCCACCTTGTGGATCTTCTCGAGACTGTCGGCCTCCATCAGCCGCGAGCGGGTGCGCTTCGCGGCCGCGAGGACCACGCCGTCGGCGGTGCGGACTCCGACGCTCGGCGCGCCGCGCTTGACTGCCTCGCGGGCGTACTCGACCTGGTACAGCCGCCCGTCCGGGGAGAAGATGGTGATCCCCCGGTCGTAGGCCTGCTGATTGTTGTTCTGCATGTGTCCACGGTCGGGGCCGGCCCTTTAAATACTCGTCGTACCCGACGACACTCGCGGCCGTCGGGTCGTCGTCACCGCCGGTCGCGGGTCGTGGTGCCGAGGCCGGTCTCGGCGGGGGCCGCTCAGACGTGCGTGCCGACCCGGTCCACGACCGTGTCCACGTCGTACTCGTCCTCCTCGACGTCGAACACGTCGTCGCCGTCGACGGCCACGCGGAAGACGCCACCGTCGCCGGTCCGCAGGGCGACGGTGTCGAGGCGCTGTCCGAACTGGTCGAGCAGGGCCCCCTGTACGTCCTGCGCTCTGTTCAGCATGCCACACGGGACACAGTACTCTATCTCGACGTCCGTCATACGGTCGATGAGTCGGCCAGCGCCCACCTAAGCCCACCGGTCGCGGAACGCCGCTCGGCGGCCCCAGAGAGCGAGTGATCGGCCTGGCCGTGCCCGCGTCGGCGGTTACCACCGACTCACCGCGTTACGCGCACGGTAGGTGAAGTTTAACCGTAACCGGACCCTCTCTTCGACCATGTCAGAGACAGAGTTGGCGGCAGAGTACGACGTCGTCGTCGTCGGAGGCGGACCGGCCGGACTGACGAGTGCGCTGTACACCACCAGACTCGGCCACGACACCGCCGTGGTGAACCGTGGCGGCGGCCGGGCGGCGATGATGCTCGACACGCACAACGTCATCGGCGTCCCCGAGTCGGTGTCGGGCAACGAGTTCCTCCAGACCGCCGTCGAACAGGTCCAGTCCTACGGGGCCGACTACGTCCGTGGCGTCGTCACCGACGTCGAACGGATCGACGCCGGCGACGGGAGCGAGGCGTCGGACCCGCTGTTTCGCGTCTCCGCCACCGAGGGCGAGACGACGGCACGCCGGGTCGTCCTCTCGACCGGGTTCACCGACGTCCAACCCGACCCGCCGCTGCCGCGCACCGGTCGCGGTCTCCACTGGTGTCTCCACTGTGACGCCTACATGTTCGTGGACGAGCCGGTGTACGTGATGGGTCACTCGGACGCCGTCGCCCACGTCGCGATGATCATGCTCAATTTCACCGACGAGGTGGACGTCCTCCTCAACGGCGACGACCCGACGTGGAGCGAGGAGACGCAGGAGTTGCTCGACGGCCACCCGGTTGACGTGGTCGCCGCGGAGGTGACGGGCAAGTACGCCGACCCCGACGACCCCGAGTGGCTGGGCGGCTTCGAGTTCGCCGACGGCACCGAGCGGGACTACCGCGGCGGCTTCGCGA
>CAZEIO010000305.1:0-1536 GCA_964512525.1 uncultured Halobacteriales archaeon | reverse complement strand
ACGTGGACGAGTTCGTCGTCCCCCTGTACGACACCGCCTACGGGACGACCTACTGGCTGGAGACCATCGCCTCGGGCTTCGAGGACCTGCTCTCGACGCCGTTCAGCGTCGAACTCTACTGCGTGAACGTGGACGTGGACAACCTGCTCCACGCCGTCGAGGTGGCCGAGACGTACGGCGACGCGGTGCTGTTCGGCTACCAGGCGACGAACGCCCGGGGGGCGCTCCGCCGTCGCCGCGCCGAGGACGCCGACGGCGGCGAGACGTACACGCCGGACTGACGCCCCCGGCTCAGTCGTCGTCGAGGGCGAACGCCCGCCACGCCTGCAGGTCCGCCCGGTCGCGGGTGTCCTCGGGGAGGTCGTCGAACCAGCGCGCGTCCACGATCTCGCCGTCGGGGTCGTCCACGGTCGGGTCGAACGTCTGCGCCTCGGCGGCGAACACCGGCAACACGCCCCACGTCTCGTAGCCGTCGGCGCTGAGGTCCACTCGCGTCAGCATGCCCAGACCGTCGTACTCCACCTCCACGCCCGCCTCCTCGGCCAGTTCGCGCCGGGCGGCCCGGAGGCAGGACTCCTCGCCGTCACAGGCGCCGCCGGGGAGTACCCACTGGTCCACGACGGAGTCCCGGACGAGGAGGAGTTCGCCCGACGGGCGGTAAACGACCGTGTGGGCGCCGTACGGCAGGCCGTTGTCGGCGATGCGCTCCGCGAGCGTGCGAAAGCGCCGCCGGGAGACCCGACGCGCCGTCTCGCGCTCGATGAAGTCCTCGTGGCGCTCGCTCAGGCGGTACTGCACCTGTTCGGCCTGCGTCTGCGCCCGGTCGGCGAGGTACCACAGGTCGTCGAGTCGGCTCATGGGGTCCACCACCGGTGGTCGCACCCGTTCGTTCCTGTCCCGACTGTCATGCGAGGTGGTACGGGCGCACGGAAAATAACGCTTCGGAGCGACGGCCGCCCCCGATCAGTCCACTTTTGACCGGCCCGGGAGTACTGGCCGGCATGAGCTTCGAGGAGGGCGACCACGTCCGACTGAACGACAAGCACTCCGACCACGACGGCGACGTCGGCGAGATAACGCAGGTGATGGAGACGATGTTCGACGACAAGACGTACACCATCAGCTTCGAGGAGGGCCAGGAGGCGGGCGTCCCGCCGGACCAGCTCGAGGCGGTCACGGACGACGAGAGCGACGTAGGAGCGGACGCGGAAGCGGACGAGGCGTAGAGAGCGGTGGCGTCGGTCCCGTTTCACTACCTCGACCTGCGGGCCTTCGCCTACGCCACCGAGGACGAACGGCGAATCGAGGCGGCGCTCCGGACCTTCCTCCCAGAGGACCACCCGATAGAGCGCACCGAGAGCGAGGGCTACCACGGCGACCGCATCCTCGTCCTCGATACGCGCGTCGAGAACGCCGACGACGTGCGCCACGTCCTCGCCGTCCTCTCGGGACTGTCAGAGATCGACCGCGTCCTCGACGAACTCGACGAGCGGGTCGACGAGAACTGCTCGCTGTTCCTCCGTCTCGACAAGCAGG
>CAZEIO010000304.1:0-1552 GCA_964512525.1 uncultured Halobacteriales archaeon | reverse complement strand
CTCTCGCTCTCCCACGAGGAGGCGTGGGTCGCCCACGTCGCCCTGCTCCACGCGGGTGCGGCGGCGGTCGCGGACGGCGACGGCGCACCCCCGCAGTGTCGGCCCCTCCGCCGTCTCGAGAGCGACGACCCGCTCACGCCCGACGGCGCTCGGCTCCTCCGCGACGCGCTGGTCGACTACCTCGGTGACGCGCCGGTTCGCGACCGCGCGCCCGGTCGCGCCCTGCTCCGACGAGTCGGCGACCGCGTCGATTCATCCGGGGCGACCGGATCGGACGGGTCGGTCCACGGCGTTTGAACCGGTCTCCGCGGTCCCGTCGTCGCTTCAGGCCCCCGCGTCCAGCGCCTCTATCAGCAGTTCCGCGACGTCGACGATCTCCACGTCGTCCTCGAAACCGCCGGTCTTGCGGCCGTCCTCGAACATCGTCGTGCACATCGGGCAGGCGACCACGAACTTCTCGACCGCGTCGCCCGCGTCGGTGTCTTCCACGGCCTCGCGGAGGCGCTCCTCGCTCGGCTTGACGTCCTCGTCGTGTTCGGTCCAGAGCCCGCCGCCGCCGCCGCCACAACAGAACGAGTCCTTGCGCGACCGGGGCATCTCGTGGAGGTCCGCGCCGGTCGCCCGGATCAGTTCGCGCGGGGCCTCGTACTCGTCGTTGTATCGCCCGAGGTGACAGGGGTCGTGGTAGGTGACGGTGTACTCCAGCTCGTCGCCGTTGAGGCCGAGCCGGCCGTCCTCGACCAACTCCTCGACGACCTGCGTCCAGTGGAACACGTCGATCTCGCCGTCGGCGTTCCAGGGCTCCTCGCGGTCGAACGGCATCATCGGGTCGTCGGCGAACTCCGCGAAGTCGACCTCGGGGTACTCGTTTTCGATGGTGTTGTACGAGTGCGGGTCCGTACAGACGATCGAGTCGAACTCGCAGTCGGCGAACGTCTCCACGTGGTGGCCCGCCAGTTCGAGGTAGAGGAACTCCTCGCCGATCCGCCTGATATCGTTGCCGTCGTTCTTCTCGTCGTCGAACAGGATTCCGAACTCGACGCCGGCCTCGTCGAACAGCCGGGCGAGCGCCCGGGCGACCTTCTTGTTCCGGTCGTCGAAGCTCGGGTAGTCGCCGACGTACCAGAGATACTCGACCTCCTGCTCCCGGGCGTCGGTGACCTCGAACTCGAGGTCGTCGGTCCAGTCGCCGCGGGTGCGGTTTGGGTTGCCGAACGTGTTGCCTTTCCGCATCACGTCCTGGAACACGTCCTGCAGTTCGGGGGCGACCTGCCCGCTGTCGACGAGGTCGCGGTTCATCCGCGTGAAGCTCTTGAGATGCTCGATCTCGACGGGACAGGCGTCCATGCAGGCCATACAGGAGAGACAGGACTCCATCGTCTCCGCGGCGATAACGCTTTCGCCGCCGTCGGCGATAATGTCGACCTCTTCGCCGCCGGTGTCGAGGGACTCGCGGTACTGTTTGAGGTCGAGAATCACGTCACGCGGGTCGAGATTCCGCCCGGACGCCTTCGCCGGACAGACCGAGGAACAGCGGCCGCATTTCGTGCAG
>CAZEIO010000303.1:0-1565 GCA_964512525.1 uncultured Halobacteriales archaeon | reverse complement strand
CGGCTCCGAGGAGGAGGGCGCGGTCGCGGACCGCTGGCCGTTCACGACCGCCCAGCAGGAGGCGCTGCGGACGGCCTACGACCTCGGGTACTTCGATGTGCCCCGAGCGGTGGACGCGGGCGCGGTCGCCGAGGCCCTCGGCATCAGCAAGTCGGCGTTCCTGGAGCGCCTGCGCCGCGGTCAGGCCGCGATGTTCGGCCAGTTGTTCGGATGAGTCGGGGCCGTGCGAGGTCAGTTCGCGAGGTCGAGTTCCAGGTTCTTGACGTGGTTGAGGACGAGGCCGGGGAGGTCCTCCTGGAGTCGCTTCCCGGAGAGGCGGGCGGCGGGGCCGGAGACGGCGATGGCGCCGACTGGTTCGTCGTCGACGGACACGGGCGCGGCGACGGAGTGCACGTCGGTGAAGGCTTCGCCGCGGTCGAACGCGATGCCGCGGTCGCGGACGGAGCGGAGTTCGGTTCGGAGGCGCGCCGGGTCGGTGATGGTCTGGTCGGTGCGGCCGACGAGGTCGTGACCGTCGATGTACGCCTGGACCGCGGTCTTCGGCCGGCACGACAGGATCGCTTTCCCGGGTGCGCACGCGTGAAGGGGAATGCGGGTCCCGGTTCGGACGCCGTCGCTCGGGCCGTCCGCGTTCGGGTTCGGGGGCGCGTACGCGTAGACGGCGCACTCGAACTCGGGGACGACGAGCGACGCGGTGGCGCCCGATTGTGCGGCGAGCGAGTCGACTGCGCCGCGGCCCGCGCGGACGATGCCGAGTGCGTCGCGGACGCTCGTGCCGTAGTCGAGGAATCGCAGGCCGAGGCGGTACGTGCCGCCGTCGTTCACGGCGAGGTCGAGCGCTTCGAGGGTGGCGAGGTGGTTGTGGACGGCGCTCTTCGAGAGGCCGAGTCGGTCCGCGAGTTCCGTCACGCCGGCCGGTTGGGAAGTCCGGAGTGCGTCCACGACCCGGAACGTGGTCGCGGTCGCGCCGACTGGGTACTCGCCCATACGTTCGCTTGGCACTTCGGACGGTAACCGTTTTGCATCAGTGAACACGCGCGGGTCGGGTGGGGGAGGGTGTCACTCCGTGCCAGCAAGTATGTCAACGTTTCTCGTGGAACGGGCGGAGAGGGGCTCAGACCGCGAATCTGGGCCCGGGGTGCGTTCGCTCATACTGAACGCGCCGCGGCATCGGCTGGGCGTTATCTAATCGAAAACAGAACGTAGAGCGCCTGAGAAGCCGCATATCTCCGTTTGAGGGAAAGTATTATGCGTCGGTGCAATTTAATAGATGATAGTGAAAGAGATACGAGTCGCAGCCCGACCGTCCGATCCCTCGAGTGAGGCGTGATCGAGGTGCGAGTCGTCGACTACGAGCTGTTCCG
This sequence comes from uncultured Halobacteriales archaeon, assembly GCA_964512525.1. Taxonomy (GTDB): domain Archaea; phylum Halobacteriota; class Halobacteria; order Halobacteriales; family SW-7-71-33; genus SW-7-71-33. The sequence goes on along the minus strand of CAZEIO010000303.1, from coordinate 201 downwards.
AGTGCCGCCCCGATGGCTGTTCCTCCGACTGGAGACGAGCGACGGGACCGTCGGGTGGGGCGAACCGGTCGTCGAGGGACGGGCCAGGACCGTCGAGACGGCCGTCGAGGAACTGCTCGAGACGTACCTCCTCGGCGAGGACCCGGCGCCGATCGAGGACCACTGGCAGACGATGTACCGCGGCGGGTTCTACCGCGGCGG
>CAZEIO010000302.1:0-1576 GCA_964512525.1 uncultured Halobacteriales archaeon | reverse complement strand
TCCTCGCCGTGGACCGCACCGTCGGTCGCCGGGTGGACGGCCTGTTGCCCGAGGGCTTCAGACTGCCCGACGTGGACGCCGCGGACGGGGGCGTCGCCGCTCTCGACCGCCTGCCTTCACCGCCGACCGGGATGGGCTGGACCGTCGAGGCGGCGGGGAAGGAGTGCCTGGTCGAGCGTCGCGGCGAGCGCCGCGCGCTGTCGGTCCGGGTGACGGAACTCGACGACACCGTTCCGGTGGACCGTCTCGTGACGCTCGTGGACGTCTCGGACCGCCGCGCCGTCGAGGACCGGTACCGGTCGCTCGTGGACCGCTCCGCGGCGCTGCTGTCTGTGCTCACGCCGGACGGCACCGTCACCTACCAGACGCCGGCCGTCGAGGACGTCCTCGGCTACGCGGCGAGCGACCTCGTCGGCCGGGCCTTCCTCGACCTCGTCCACGACGAGGACCGCACGCGCGTCCAGGCGTCGTTCACGAAGCCGCTCCGGGACCCCGACCGCACCGCCACCGTCGAGTACCGGATGCGAGACGCCGACGGCGGCTACGTCGTCCTCGAGTCGGTGGCGTCGAACCCCGCCGACATCGACGGTCTCGTCGTCAACTCGCGGGACATCACCGAGCGGAAGTACCGCGAGCGCCGCCTCGAACAGCAGAACGAACGGCTCGACGAGTTCGCCTCCATCGTCAGTCACGACCTCCGCAACCCGATCGACGTCGCGAGCGGCAACCTCGAGATCGCCCGCGACGCCGACGACCCGGCGCCGTACTACGACGAGGTGGCGGCGGCACTCGACCGGATGGAGTCGATCATCGACGACGTCCTCACGCTCGCCCGGCAGGGCGAGACGGTCGTCGAGACCGAACCGGTGGACTTCGAGACGGTCGCCCGCGACGCGTGGCGCAACGTGAACACCGCGGAGGCGTCACTCACCGTCACCAGCAGCCGGGAACTGTCGGCGGACTACGACCGACTGCTGTCGATGTTCGAGAACCTCTACCGCAACGCGATCGACCACGCCGGTCCCGACGTCTCCCTGCGGGTCGGGGCCACGGACGCCGGCTTCTACGTCGAGGACGACGGTCCCGGCATCCCGCCGGCGGACCGCGACCAGGTGTTCGACACCGGCTACACCACCTCGTCGGAGGGCACCGGCTTCGGACTCGCCATCGTCAAGCGACTGGCGGAGGCCCACGGCTGGTCGGTCGTCGTCTCGAGCGGTCGCGACGGCGGCGCTCGCTTCGACGTCCTCGACCACGACCGCGACGACCTCGTGTACGAGGCCGACGCCGTGGCCTCGAAACAGGTGGACCACGGAGAGGACGACCCCGAGACGACGCCGGAGGAGGGTGCGGACGTGGGCGAGGTGGACTGGGACGACATCTGACCGCCGGACGGGCTGACGCGGTCGAACGTCCGCGACGGCGTCGGGAGCCGGCCGTTGACCGGAGACTCTAGCCGAACGGTCCCATGCCGCCCATGCCGCCGCCACCCTCGCCTTGCATCTGTTTCATCATCCGCTGCATGTCGGCGTCGCCCATGCCCTGGAACTGCTTGAGCGTCTGTTCCATCATCTTG
>CAZEIO010000301.1:0-1577 GCA_964512525.1 uncultured Halobacteriales archaeon | reverse complement strand
CCTGAAGGACACGCTAGACGCCTACAACAACGGGGAACTGACCGACGACGACTGCGTCGAGGACTTCTGGAAGGACGACGACCAGGAGTCGACCTCACCGGGGGGGCAGGGCGGCCCCGGCGCCGGCCAGAGGCCGGTGCTCGGACCGGCGTAGCGCGAAGACAGGCGACGGTCCACCACCGTCGTCCACTACCCGTCGTCACTCGGCTGTGCCGTTTCACGAACTGAACCGATTACAGTCCACGCCGCGGCATCGACCCGAAGCCGAGAGTCAAGCCACCGGCGGACCAGGTGGACACCGATACTCGCGGCACGACTCCACGAGTACACCCACGACATGAGCGAGGCCTTGACCGTCGAGGGGGTCGAGCGACCCACGGCCGACAGATCGACTGACGTCGTCGTCGCGGTCGAGGGCGCCGGCTGGTGCCAGACGGACAACCACATCGTCGAGGGAATGTGGGCGGAGTACGTCCCACAGACGCTCCCGATGACACTCGGCCACGAGAACGCCGGGCACGTCGTCGAGACGGGCGCGGCGGTGGACCTCGTCGCCGAGGGCGACCCGGTCATCTGCCATTCCGTCCAGACCTGCGGGACGTGCCGGGCCTGCCGACTCGGGAGGACATGTACTGCGAGAACGGTCAGTTCAACGGCCTGACGACCGACGGCGGGTTCGCGGAGTACCTCCGCACCAGCGAGCGGGCGGTGATACCGCTGCTGGAGCGTGGACCTCGCCACCGTGGCGCCACACGCCGACGCCGGTATCACCGCCTACCACGCGGTCAAGAAGGCCGTCGCCGAGTTGGCCCCCGATGACCACGCCCTCGTCGTCGGCGTCGGGGGGATCGGACACGTCGGCCTGCAGTGTCTCGACGCCAGTCGGCGGCCGAGATAACTGCCGTGGACCCGAAGGCGTCGGCACGAGAACTGGCCGGCGACCTCGGCGCACATCACACGGTGGACCCCGAGAGCGAGGACGTCGCGGCGGTCGTCGCCGACCGCACGGACGGCACCGGCGCCGCGCAGGTACTGGACTTCGTCGGGAGCGACGAGACGACCGCACTGGCGCCGGCCGTGGTCGCGGCCGGCGGCGACCACCACGTCGTCGGCTACGGCGGCCACGTCCACGAACCCGCACAGGCGCTGGTGGACGGCGAGTTCGCCTTCCGGGGGACACTGGTGGGGCGGTACGCCGAACTACAGGAACTGATGGCCCTCGTCGCCCGTGGCGACGTGGAACTGCACACCTCCCGGTACGACCTCTCGGCGGTGAACACCGTCGCGGAGCGACTCGAACACGGCGAGATAGACGGCCGGGCCGCGATCACACCCTCGTGACCGGCCCGCGGGGGTCGCGGCGACCGGGGACCAGAACCGCTATCGGTCGCGACGACGGCCGACGAGTATGAGCGACACGATGGCGGTCGGGAGTATCCCCGCGGACGGGTCGGTAGCGGACATCGCAGACGCCATAGAGGCGCGGGCCAGTCGAACGCCGGCGCGGATCGCGGTGGACGTTGACAGCACGCTCACCACCGGCGACGGCACGCCGTGGTGGGAGGACCCCCTCGGGT
>CAZEIO010000300.1:0-1590 GCA_964512525.1 uncultured Halobacteriales archaeon | reverse complement strand
CGGCGTTCTCCATGCCCTCGCCGAACGCGCCGACGCCCGGGAGGACGACGCCGTCCGCGCCCCGGATGCGGTCGGTGTCGTCCGTGATCGTCACGGTCGCGCCGGCGCGCTCGAGGCCGCGCGTGACGCTCCGGAGGTTCCCGAGCCCGTAGTCGACGACGACGACGTCGGCGATGCTCGGGTCGTGCTCCCTGGTCTGAGCCGACTGTTCGCTCATGATCGATTCGAGGACCGGGGACCTGAAACGCGTTTCCCATCTGGCCGCATCTGCCGGAGCCGGGTCGCCCGCGCGGCAACGCTGGCGGCCGCCGACGCCGAACCCGGCGCCCTGGAACCGTGAGTTCGAGTGGCGTACGGGCGGGTATCGCACGGGACGGGCTCACGTGACGCGAACAGGGTGGCCTCGGAACGCGGTGCCGGTTCGGGAACTGCGATTATATATCAAACATAGCAGCGTTTAATTAATATGTTCGAGTACGTCAAACTGATGCGTCGACGACGCTTCATCGAACTCACTGCGGCGACGGCCCTGGCCGGGTCGGCCGCCGCGACCGCAGGGCACAACTCCGCATCCACCATCTCGCGGCTGCGATTCCACCGACGACTCGAACAACCTGAACGGCGACGGGACCGTGCCGGTGACCGCAAGCGTCGACCGCGCGTTCGACCTCTTCGGGCCCTACAGCTGAGGAGCGCTCTATAGTCCTGGCCGACCCCTGACGCTTCCCGGTGCGGACGGCCGCACGAACCGCTCGACGGCATCGACCGTCTTTCGATTCGAGGAAGAATACCGCGTCGAACTCCTCGAGAAGAGCACGTCCACGGGTCTCCGATTTAATATGAGAACTACTAACGAACCCAATTTTCTCATATATAGTCATACATAGAGCGAACAGGAAAACTTAAGTTCATAATCAAGAACTATGAACTGATTCGCAATGCCAAGTCGACGCGGTTTCCTCAAGGCGACAGGCGCAGCGAGCGCGCTCGGGATGTCCGGACTGGCGGGCTGCATCGGTAGCTTCGGCAGCCAGCCCTACAACGACGGCACGATCAACTTCATGATGAGCCCGACCGAGCCCCAGAACTACATGATGAAGCAGTACGGGCCGTTCGGGGACCACATCGACGAGTCCGTCGACGCCGCGGACGTCGAACTCCAGTACGCGTCGAACTACTCCGCGGTCCTCCAGGGCCTGGGCTCCGGGTCCGCGGACATCGCCGAGACCGGGCCGTTCGCGGCCGCACTCGGCGTGAAGTCCGACGACGCCGAGATCGCGCTCCAGCGGAAGGCCTACGGCGGCTGGAAGTACACGAGCGTCATCGTGACGCGCGAGGACTCCGACATCGAGAGCCTCAGCGACCTCGAAGGCGAGACGATCGCGTTCGCGGACATCACCTCGGCGTCGGGGTCGCTCTACCCGCTCTGGATGCTGAAGGAGGAAGGACTCGCGATCGGCGAAGCGCCGACCTCGGACAACGGCGCGGACTTCACGGGGACGTGGTCCGGACACGCCGAGGCGTTCAAGACGCTCCAGGACGGCCAGGCCGCGGCCGCCGGCGTCGGGAAGTTCATCACGCAGGGCGACG
>CAZEIO010000299.1:0-1631 GCA_964512525.1 uncultured Halobacteriales archaeon | reverse complement strand
CGAGGTGGCCGTCCTCGTCGAACGACACCTGCCCCTCGCGGAAGTCCGGGACACCCTTCGTCAGGACAACTGTGCGCATGGTCCCCACCACCTTCGGACGCCGTCCACATAAGTTTCCTACAGGTAATCGAACACGTTTGGCGTCGAAAGAGAGCGAGTACGGCGTCGTCGATCGGTGTCGGTCACGATCTTTCGTTATCTATACCCGACAGGTGACGGTCACGTCGGACCCAACTGGAATCGCGACCGGTGGTCGCCGCCGACTCACTTCCGGCCGGCGCGGCCGGGGTCCACGTCGATGGCGTCCACCGGACAGACGTCCACGCAGAGCATGCAGTCGATACACTGTTCCTCGCGGGCGGGGTCGGCCTTGATCTCGCTCTCGGGGTGGCCCGGCGTGTCCACCCACTCGAAGACGTCCACGGGACAGTCCTCGAGACAGGCACCGTCGGCGATGCAGATGTCGAAGTCCACCGCTACGTGTGTCCCGTGGATGCCCTGCGTCTCGGGTTCGTCCACCGGCCCCCACACGTCGTGGCCCTCGTGGTCGTCCACGACCTCCCGGTTGACCTCGAAGTTCGGATCGATCGCCATGTCGTTGACCGAGGGCACGTACCCACTTCAAAGGTCCCCCGAACGCGCCCCTCTGGCCGCCCGTGGAGGCCGCCGACGGTCCCTCGCACCCGGTCAGGGGTGCGTGTAGTACACCACCGTCCGGTCGGCGGGGTCCGCCGCCGTCGCGGTCGCGTCCTCGAGTCCGTGGCCGTCGTCCTCGTGGGCGTCCACCCGTGCGAAGCCGACCCGTTCGAACTGGACCACGTCGCCGGGGGCGTCCTCGGTCAGTCCCGGTTCCGCGCGACCGGTCAGGTCGCCGTCCATCGTCCGCATCCGCACCGGTCGGCTCTCGGTGGGCACCCAGTGGACCACGTCCACCGCCCCCGAGCGGACGACCTCAATGTCGTCGTCGGTGTACGCGAGGTGGTCGTCCTCGTGTCGGACCGGTCCGTACCCCTTCAGCCAGACGCGGTCGCCCTCGGCCGGCAGGTCGTCGTCCTCGACGAGGACGCTCTCGCCGACCGGGATTTGCCGCCGTCCGCGGTCCTCGTGGTCGGGGTGGACCAGCGGTTCGCCGGCCGCGGGCCCGCCCTCGACCCGCAGTTCGGTGGCGGGGTCACGGACGAGGAAGCGCCGGTCCGATTCGTCGTCTATCAGGTCGCGGTTCTCGGCGTACACGGCCGACATCGAGAGGTCCACGTTGCTCGTCGAGGTGCCCAGGGCAGTGAGGGCGTTCGTCAGCGCCGCTCCCCGGACGCCGCGGCGACGAACGCTCGCCACCGTCGGCGCGCGCGGGTCGTCCCATCCCGCGAGGTCGCCCGCTGCGACGCGTTCCTTGATCGACGACGTGGAGAGTGGCACGTCGTACTCGTCCACCTGCACGTGGCCCCAGTGGACGACCTCGGGATACTCCCAGCCGAAGTAGTCGTACACGAACTGCTGTCGCTTGGCGGAGTCCTGCAGGTCGATACCCCGGACGATGTGGGTGACGCCCGTCAGGTGGTCGTCCACGCCGGACTGGAAGTCGAGCATCGGCCAGCAGCGGTACTCGGCAGCCTCCGGGCGCGGATGGGGCG
>CAZEIO010000298.1:0-1635 GCA_964512525.1 uncultured Halobacteriales archaeon | reverse complement strand
GATCTGCGTTCGACCGGGAGCTGACGGGCTACTGGAGAACGAGAGTCAGTCTACAAATAGCATTTCGCACGGCATCGTTGAAGAAGCCCTCCGGCACGACTGTGCGTACATCGCCGTCGAAGACCTGACTGACCTACAACCCCGAGCGAACAGGGGGCTGTCGCGGGCGTGCAGGTGAGTTGCAGGTCACTGCTTGCTATTAGTGTCGTCCGTCCCTATTCTGGCGCATGGCAGACTACGACGTCCTCGTCGTCGGCGGCGGCACCGGGAACAACGTGGCGGCGGCCGCGGCGGACGCGGGCCTCGAGACCGCCCTCGTGGAACCGGGGCCACTCGGGGGCACCTGTCTGAACCGCGGCTGCAATCCCTCGAAGATGGTCATCCAGGAGGCCAATGCAGTGAACGCCGTCCGGGACGCGGGGAAGTTCCACGTCGAGGCGTCCGTGGACGGCTGGGACCACGCCCGGATCGTCGAGGAGATGGACGACCTCCTCGGCGGTCTCGCCGGGGGGATGAAAGAGCGGTACCGCGAGAAGGAACAGCTCGACATCTACGAGGAGTACACCGAGTTCGTGGACGACCGAACCGTCAGTCTCGGCGGCGAGGACGTGACCGCCAAGCGAGTGGTGATAGCCGCCGGCTCTCGACCGCTGGTGCCGCCGATCGACGGCCTCGAGGACGCCGACTTCCTCACCAGCAGGGAGGCACTGTACCTCGAGGACCCGCCCGAGAGCATGGTCGTCCTCGGCGGCGGCTACATCGCCGTCGAACTCGGCTACCTGTTCGAGTCGCTGGGCACTGACGTGCGGATCGTCGAGATGGAGGACACGCTGGTCCCGCGAGAGGACCCCGAGGTTGCCGAGGCGTTTACCGACGTCGCCGCCGAGCGACACGCGGTGTACACCGGCCACCGCGTGACCGCCGTGGAGGACGGCTCGCCTGCGACGGTGCACGCCGAGCGCGAGGACGGCGAGACGGTCGCGATAGAGGGCGAGGAACTGCTGGTGGCGCTGGGACGCCGACCGAACTCGGATCGTCTGAACCTGGATGCGACGAGCGTCGAGACCGACGACCGCGGGTTCGTCGAGACGGACGCCCAGTTGCGCACGACGGCGGCGAACGTCTGGGCGCAGGGCGACATCGCCGGCAACGCGATGTTCAAGCACAGTGGCGACTACGAAACCCAGCACACGGTGGCGAACGTCGTCCACGACGAGGGCCGCGAGGTGGACCTCTCGGCACTCCCGCACGCGATATTCACGGAGCCACAGATAGCGGGCGTCGGCGCGACCGAGGACGAACTCGCGGCGGCCGACACCGAGTACGTCGTCGGCCGCGCCGGACTGCCGGACACCGCGATGGGGCGGGCGAAGAAACTCGACCACGGGTTCGCGAAGGTCCTCGCCGGCACCGACGGCGAACTCCTCGGCGCGCACGTGTTCGGTCACGAGGCGTCGGTCCTCGTCCACGAGGCGGTCGTCGCCATGCGCAACGGCGTCGGCCTGGACGCCCTGGCCGACACCATCCACGTCCACCCGACGCTGTCGAAGGTGATGGAGGCGGCCTACGGCGACGCCGCCGACCGACGCTGACGGCCCCAGCGGTCGCCGTCCGCCCGTCGGCACCGCCTCCGCC
>CAZEIO010000297.1:0-1642 GCA_964512525.1 uncultured Halobacteriales archaeon | reverse complement strand
AGTTCCGACCCGGCCGCCCGCCAGTCGTCACCCGCCGCCTCGAAGACGGCCCGCGCCCGTTCGCGCGCCTCGGCGACCGTCGCCGCCGGGTCGGCCACGACGAACTCGCCGTCGCGGACCAGCGGGTCGCCGGCGACGAAGACGTCCCGGACCGCCGCTCCCGGTGCCGAGTACACCACGTTGGGAACCGCCGTCTGGAGTGGGTCGCCCACGGTGGGGGCGACGCCGAGTTCTTCGAGGTCAACGGTTACCACGTCGGCCTGATACCCCGGCGCGAGTCGTCCGATCCGGTCGGCGAGTCCCAGCGCCTCGGCGCCGCCGACCGTCGCCATCCGGAGTGCCCGCCAGGCGGGCACGCTCGTCGGGTCCGTCCGGTTGACCTTCGACAGGAGAGCGGCCGTCCGGGCCTCCCGGAGCATGCTGTTGTGACCCGCGCCGGGTGCCTGGTCGGTGCCGATGCCGACGGTGCCGCCCCGGTCGTGGTAGTCCGCGACCGGCGGGACGATGCCGTCGATCATCCCGATGGAGGAAGGACAGGCGACCAGGTTCACGCCGCGGTCCACGAGGTGGGCGCGTTCCTCGGGCGTCGTCCCGTGACAGTGTGCGGCCACGACGTGGCCGTCGAGGACGCCCAAGTCCTCGAGGACCGACACCGACGACGCATCGTCGCCGTAGCGGGCCCCGACCTGCAACCGTTCGCGTTCGCCCTGTGCGACGTGGACGTGAACGGCCGCGTCGCGGGCCGCGGCGTGGCCGACGACCGTCTCGAGGAGGTCAGGTGACACCATGTCCACGGCCTGAGGACCGTACGCCGGGAACACCAGCGGGTCGTCACCGTACGCCTCGAAGAGGCCGTCCGCGCGGGCGAGAGCCGCATCTCCCTGGTCGCGGTCGAACGGGTACGGTTCCCGCGGGTCGTGGCCGGAGCGGTCTGCCGGAACCTCGTTTATCGTCTCCGTCGCGACGACGCGAACGCCGAGGTCCCGGTACACGGCCTCGACGAGGCGGTCAACGTTCGCCGCGTACTCGACGACCGTCGTGGTGCCGGTCCCGACCGCCTCGAGGACGCCCAGTCGCGTCCCGAGGACGTGGTCCTCGGCGTCGAGGTGGGCCGCCAGCGGCCCGAGAGCGTCGTTCATCCACTCTATCTCGGGGACGTCCTGCGCCCCCCCGCGGAGGAGCGTCAGTCCCATGTGCGAGTGGGCGTCCACGAGTCCCGGCATCGTCAGGCGACCCGACCCGTCGATCGTCGTCGCGTCGCCCGCGTCGAGGTCTGCGCTCGGCCCGACGTAGGTGACCTCGTCGTCCTCGACCCCGACGGCACCGTCCTCGACGATACCCAGTCCGTCGCCGCGGAGCGTGATCAGGAGCGTGTCGGTGATCGCCCAGTCCATGCCCCGGCGTCGAGAGGGCGGCACTTAGCGGTTACAGTCGGAGTGGGCAGTTCGCGTCTCGTTCTCTGCGGAGACCCGTCCGCCTCTCGCCTCTCCGGACGCAGGAGGTGGTGAATCGTGCCGTCATCGCCGGGGTCATTCCCGCTCCCGTCGAACGCTCTGTATGCCCGACCTGTTCGACCCGCTCGTCCTGCGCGAGACCGAGATACGGAACCGCGTGATGGTCTCGCCGATGTGCCAGTACTCCT
>CAZEIO010000296.1:999-1645 GCA_964512525.1 uncultured Halobacteriales archaeon | reverse complement strand
TCATGACGACGTCGATGTCCTCCTGGTGTTTCTTGAACAGTTGCACCGAACGGGCGCCGTCCTCGGCCTCGGCGACGATGTAGTGGTCGGTCTCGACCGCGTCGAAGGCCGCCTTGACGCGGTTGCGCATGTATCCCGAGTCGTCGACTATCAGCACACCCTTGGGCATACATGCCCGTGTGGCCCCGGTCAGTATAAGCGCGACGGCAGTTATGGTCAGCCGGCGGGCGAGTGCCCCCTCGTCAGCGCCGCGACGTGCTCGACGTCGAGTACGGCCAGTGGCTCCCCGTCTTCCTCCCCCTGCGACGGCACGAGCGTCGCCCTCGCGAGGCCGGGGTCGACGTCGACCGACCCGCCGTCCGGCGACAGCGCCGCCCGGACCTCCTCGGGGTCGGGGTCGCGCTCGACGGCGCTGACCGGGAGCGTCCGGACGGTCTCGACACCGTCGACCCGCAGCGCGACGGGGTCGCCCGAGCGGCGAAACACCACGTACTGGTCCGGCCCGGGGTCGGCCCGGACGTCCCCGACGGCCCGACCGGCGACGCCCGGCGGTGCCACGGGGGTCCCCGCCTCGACGCCGAGGACACTCCGGCCGTCGACGACGGCGGTCACCTCGCCGCGGACGTCGACGACGCCCTCGACCGCC
>CAZEIO010000296.1:657-989 GCA_964512525.1 uncultured Halobacteriales archaeon | reverse complement strand
ACGGCGGTCGGGTCGTCGTCGGCGGCGACGACCTCCTCGACGCGGCCGGACTCGACGGCAACCCGCCGGTCCGCCGCCCGGAGGACGAGAAACTCCACGCGGCGGTCGTCCTCGGCGGTGTCCGTCTCGCTCACGCTGACACACCCCCGTCTGTGGGTTCCATACCCCTGTCGTCCGGTCGAACGGACATAGCGGTGACGGCCACGACCGGGTCAGTCCTCGGCCGGCTGCGTGTCCGCCGCCTCGACCGTCTCCTCGAGGGCGGTGTCGTCGACGTCGGCCACCTCGTCTCGGGGCCGGGGCAGGTGTACCCGGAAGTCCCAGCCGTCGTC
>CAZEIO010000296.1:230-647 GCA_964512525.1 uncultured Halobacteriales archaeon | reverse complement strand
GCCAGGTACAGCCCGGCGCCGGTCCGCGGGACGCCCGTCGTGTACGTCTCACGCAACTCGAACGGCTCGTCGCCGCGGTCGACGGGAACGGCGGACCCCTCGCCGGCGACGGTCACGCGGACCTCCTCGGGACGGACGTCGACGTCGACGTCGACGCTGACGGGGTCGTCCGGCGGCGAGTCGCCGCCGGCGTCACGCAGGAGGTTCTCGAACGCCGAGGACAGCAGGTCGTTGCCACAGACGGTCACCGCCGGGATCTCCCCGCCCGTCTCGACGCGGTCGTCCCCGAGCCCGGCGACCGCCGGCTCGAGCACGTCGGCCAGCGGGATCGGCCGCCCGCCCTCGCCCTCCTCCGTGACCTGGAGGAACTCCTGTGCGGCCTCGGTCACCTCGAGAACCTCCTCGACGGCGTCGATC
>CAZEIO010000296.1:0-220 GCA_964512525.1 uncultured Halobacteriales archaeon | reverse complement strand
ACGATGTCGTGTCTGAGCACCCTGGTCAGCACCGCCAGTTCCTCGGCGCGGCGCCGCAGCTCCCGCTGGTGGTGACTGCGCTCGATGGCGTGACGCACCGTCCGCCGGAGTGAGGCACGGTCTATCTCGTCCTTGACGAGGTAGTCCTGGGCGCCACGCCTGACGGCCTCGATGCCGGCCTGCTCGTCGGCGAGGCCGGTCAGGACGACCACCGGGGTCT
>CAZEIO010000295.1:0-1715 GCA_964512525.1 uncultured Halobacteriales archaeon | reverse complement strand
TTCGCCGGTCGGTGGCGACGGGCGGCGGACGGGGCGAGCGTCTCGCGTGGTTCGAGCCAGGGCGCCGTCGCTACTCACCGTCGTTCGTAGGCGACGGGCGCGGCGGGAGTCCCGCGAACGAGCGGAGCGAGTGAGTGGAACTCGGCCGCGGCCGTTTCGAGCAAGTGAGACGAGCGAGAACCGGGCGCGGCGGGATTCGAACCCGATGGCGAGACTCACTGCGCTCGTCTCGCGTGGTTCGAACCGAGGCGCCGTCGCTACTCACCGTCGTTCGTAGGCGACGGGCGCGGCGGGATTCGAACCCGCGATCGAGAGGTTAGGAACCTCTCGCCCTGTCCACTAGGCCACGCGCCCTCGGACCGCCGAGAGGTCGAACCGGACGGTCGTAGAGTCGCCCGGGCTTTAGTTCAGTCGGAGTCGGTCGCCGTCTCGACGCTGCGGGGAGTAGGAGTGACCGGCAGAGAGTCGCGGCCGCAGTCACGGGGCCGACGAGCGAGGCGTCCAGTACGGGTCGCAAACGTCATTGACCCCGCAGCAGTGGAGCGGGTATGGTAACCGTATCGGCGGGCGACCGCGCCCCGACGTTCACCGCACCGCTCGCGAACGGCGAGATATCGACGTTCGACCTCGAGGACCGACTCGCGGAGGCACCGCTGGTACTCGCCTTCTTTCCCGCTGCCTTCTCGGGCACGTGCACGGGCGAGATGCGGACGTTCCAGAGCCGTCTCGCCGACCTCCACGCGGCGGGCGCGAGCCTCTACGGCGTCAGCGTGGACTCCCCCTGGGCGCTCAACGAGTTCCGGGAGCGGGAGGGCCTGGAGTACGGTCTCGTCAGCGACTTCGAGAAGGAGGTCATCGACCGCTACGGCGTCCGCGACGACTTCGGCGACATCGGCGTGTACGGTCTCTCGAAGCGGGCCGTCTTCGTCCTCGAGAGAGACGGCACCGTCAGTTTCGCGTGGGTCACCGACGACGCGGGACTGGAACCCGACTACGACGCCGTCGTCGAGGCGGCACGGACGGCGGGCGCGAGCGACTGACTGGACGGAAGACGTGGCCCAGCGCCAGCGTGGCGGTGACGCCCCGGGACGGAGCACTGGTCTCGCTCGCTCGACCCGCGTGGCGTAGGCTTTTGTCGCCAGTAGCCCCACGCCGTTAGCATGGAAGACTCCGAGGGCGAGGAGAATCCGCCCCGCCCCGACGCGCCGGACCGCTACCTCAGGGCCGAGGGCGACGGCCGGGTGTACGACCCGACCGCGGACCACGCATTCCCCGACGAGCGGGTGAACGACCTCCTGGAGGTCGTCCGTGCCGACGCAGAGATCGGGGCGTACCTCCGCGCGCAGAACGTCAATCCAGTGGACAGGAAGGGGTACAACGACCACGGCGAGGAACACGTCTCCATCGTCCGCAACCGGGCACTCTGTCTCTACGACCTGCTCAAGCGCGGTGGCGTTGCCTTCAACGGCGCGGCCGACCAGGGCCTCGACGAGGCCGACGAGGCGGTCATCGTCGCCCTTGCGGCGACGCTACACGACATCGGCCACGTCGTCCACCGCGACGACCACCCCTACTACTCCATCCCGCTGGCCGCGGACCTGCTCGACCGACTGCTGCGGGAGTGGGGAACCTACGAGGTCGAACAGCGCGTCCGGATCAAAGGCGAGGTCCTCCACGCCATCCTCTGTCACCACACCGAGGAGGAGCCGCTGACT
>CAZEIO010000294.1:0-1719 GCA_964512525.1 uncultured Halobacteriales archaeon | reverse complement strand
AGCTTGTTCTCGAAGTCCATCGCGTTCATCGCCTTCTCGGTGACGAGCGGGTACTCGACGACGGCGTGGTCGCTCATCGCTCTGCCACCTCCGCGAGTGCGCTCTCGGTGAAGACGGTCAACCGACCGGGGTCGCCCCCCGGCGCGAGGTCCTCGGTGTTGACCTCCGCCGCGGTCGTCACGTCCGCGCCACAGAGGTTGCGGGCGGCCCGCGAGGGGCCGGTCTCGGTACTCGTGACGAACAGCACCGACGAGGGCGTCCGGTACTTCCGGCCGCGGGTCTTGCCACGTCCGGAGCGGATGGAGCGCCCCTCCTCGGCACGTTCGACGTCGCCGTACAGGCCGAGCGACTCGAGAACCTCGACCGCCGCGCTGGTCTTTTGGAGGTCCTCGAACTCGTCCGTCACGACGACGGGCAGTTCGACTCCGTCGTCGAACTGGTGACCGCGCTCCGCGACGAGGTCTGCGTCGGCCGTCGCGGCCAGCGCCGACCGGGTCGCCTTCTTCCGCTCTTTCGTGTTGATGTCGCGCGTGCGGTCGGTCTCGACCTTTGGGGGGTGTGCCTTGCGACCCTTCACGGTCTGGGGCACCCGCCGTCCGGCCGACTGGCCGCCGGCGTTCGACCGCGGCACGTGTGCCATGCCGCGGCCACTGCCGAACGACTCCGCCGTCGTCCGGAAACCCGCACGCGGGTCTGCGCCGTAGTCCTGCTTTCGGTTGGCCTGGGCGGCGAGCACCGCCCGCCGGATGAGGTCCGGCCGGACCGTCCGGTCGAAGACCTCGCTCTCGGTCTCGCCGGCGGCCTCGCCGTCCAGGTCGCGTACTGTTACGTTCATCGTTTATGCACCTTGTTTCGAGTCGGTGGAGACGTACCGCACCTCGGGGTCGAGACGCGGCTGGTCCGCCGGCCGCACCGCCGGCCGCAGGCGGACGAGACGCTGTTCCGGGCCCGGGACCGAGCCCTTGATCAGGGCGTACGGGCCGGACACCTCGCCGTAGTTGACGAACCCACCGTCGGGAGTGGGGTCGTCGTCCTCGCTCGGGTCACCGGTCGCCACCAGTCGCTTGTTCAGTTCGGTGCGCTGGTGGTAGCCGGTCTGGCCCTGCTGGGGGACGGTCGAGCGAACGCGGGAGGGGTTCCACGGGCCGAGGTTGCCGATCCGGCGCCGCCACCCCTGGCGGTAGTGCTTGCCCTTCCGCTTCTGGACGCCCCAGCGCTTGACGGGGCCTTGCAGGCCCTTGCCCTTCGTGACGCCCGCCACGTCGGCGTACTCGCCGTCGCGGAACACGTCGGTCATCGTGTGTTCGCCCCCCTCGGCGACGAGGTCGCGGGCGAACTCGACGCGCTCTGCGACGGTGCCGCCGCCGACGCGGGTCTCCATCACGTCGGGTTCGGACTTCGGCACCGCGTCAACCGCGTCGGGGACGGTGTGGGTGATGAGGCGAACCTCGTCCACGGCGTCCTCGTCGGCTATCTCGCCGGCCCCGTTCTCGGGGACGTCCAGCGCGCGCTCGAGGTCGTCGTCGATCTCTTCGGGGTCCGCCCAGACCTCCGTGACCGGCTTCATGCCGTAGGAGGTGTCCTCGTACGCTCGCAGGGCGACCGCCTGCATCGGCGGCGTCTCCACGATGGTGACGGGGACGGTCTGCTCCATCCCCTCTCGCGGGGAGTCCGCACGGTCGTCGATCATGACGACGTGGGACATGCCGGCCTTGTAGC
>CAZEIO010000293.1:0-1729 GCA_964512525.1 uncultured Halobacteriales archaeon | reverse complement strand
CCGGCGGCCATCAACAAGGCCTACCGCTTCGCGATGGACGAACGCGAGGAGGAGGCCGTCAAGCAACACCGCCTCGACGTCCTCGCCCAGGAAAACGGCGTGTGGCGCTGTCAGACCCAGTTCTCCTGTACCGAGGTCTGCCCGAAGGACATCCCGCTGACCGAGCACATCCAGGAACTCAAGCGCGAGGCCGTCAAGTCGAATCTCAAGTTCTGGTAGTCCGCCCACCCTCCCGCCGTCGAGACGCCGCCGGAGGAGTCGGCGCGCAACTTTCGTGTCCAACTGCGACGTTCGCGTCCCCGTCCCCCGTTCCCCGTCCCTAGACGAGGATTCCGGTCCGACCAGCGACGGTCAGTCCTCGGTGCCCTCGTCCGTCACGCTCCGGCGGTCGCCCGACACGAGGAAGTCCACGACGTACCCGAGGAACGCCTCGTTGTCGGCGACGTTGTAGCGGTCAGAGCGCAGCATCGTCGCGTCGCCGACCGCGAGGAGATTCCCCGACCGGACGGCGACGGCGTACTCGCCGGGTCGGTCGGTCTCGGCGAGACGACTCTCCGCCGGGAACTCGAGGACGACCTGTCCTTCGTCCTGCACCTGGACGACCTCGGCGGCGGTGTACACCGGCACCTGGTCGCCGGCGCTGGCTGCCGGCCCGGTCGGCTCCGCGATGGGGTTCTTGAATCCGCCGTCGTTCTCGAGCTGGTTGTAGACGTAACTGCTCGAGAAGTCGAGGCCGTACTCGCCGACGAGGGCGTCGCCCTCCCGGACGTCGCGGGTGACGGTGACGCCGCCGAACCCGGACCTGACCGTGATCCGGGTCGGTTCGCCGAACACCGCGAGACGACCGCCCTCGTCGGTGAAGCTGGTCACGACCTCGCGTTCCTCCTCGTCGAAGGCCTCGTCGGGGTCGATGACGACGTAGGCGTCGGCGTCGGCGAGTGCCCCCTCGAGGTCGCCGCCCTCGTGGAAGCGGACCTCGTAGCCCGCCCGGACGAACGCCCGCACCAGCGGTTCGATCTCCGAGCGGTCGAACTCGTTGAGGTGGGCGTCGTCGAAGACCACGACGCCGTCGCCGGTGGCGCTCGGCTCGATCTCGCCCTCCGCCGGCAACTCCTCGACGGTGACGTCCTCGACGGCGTACTCGCTGGTGTCCACGTCCACGGCGTCCGGCGCGGGCGGGGCCTGTGCCGGCGTCGGTGCCAGTGCGACCGCCCCGATGACGGCGACGATGACCATCACCGTCAGGCCGACGATCAATCGGAGGAAGTCACCCCCGTCGTCGCCGGCGGTCCTGGTCCCGGTCCCGGTCCCGGCCTCGGACGCGATGGACTCGTCGTCGCTCACGACGCACCACCCAGCGGTCCACTGGCCGACGGACGGGCGACGGCATCTGCTTCCGACCCGGGCGGACCGAGCCCGCCGGTCGCGTCCGGACCGGGCGTCGTCCACGCGGGGGCGGCGTCGGTCGCGCCGAGCGACGGCGCCGCGCCGTCTGCACTGTCGTTCGTCGCTCCGCTCGCGGCCGGCGCTGCCGACCCCTCGCCGCCGGCGAGGAAGGCACCGCCGACCATCAGGAACGTCGGGCCGCCGGTCTGTCCGCGGAGGAGCGTGTCGGTCGAGAACATCCGCTTGTCCTCGGCGTCGCTCGCGAGGTAGGCCGCTCGCGAGACGAACTGGCTCGTCGAGGGCGTGGTGTCGTACACGCGAACGCGGTAGTCCTCGAGGTCGG
>CAZEIO010000292.1:0-1756 GCA_964512525.1 uncultured Halobacteriales archaeon | reverse complement strand
AGTTCTTCGGCAGGTCGGGGTAGTAGTAGTTCTTCCGGTGGAAGCGGGTCTCCTCCGGAATCGAGGCGTCGATGGCCTTCCCGACCTTCACCGCAGCCTCGACCGCGGCCTCGTTGAGTACCGGCAGGGCGCCGGGGAGACCAAGACAGACGGGACAGGTGTTGGTGTTCGGCTCGTCGCCCGCCGTCGTGGCACAGCCACAGAAGATCTTGGTGTCCGTCTCCAGTTGCACGTGGACCTCGAGACCGATCACCACCGCGAGGTCCTCCTCGGCCGCCTGTGTGGTCATTGGCGGTCGTTTCTCGCCGTGGCACATAACTGGTGTGTTCGTGCGCCCGGCGGACGCGGGTGTCGAGACCGGGTCACGTGGCGGCGGAGCGGAGTTCGTCCGTCACGACGCCGGCGACGGCGCCGAACAGCATCGAGACCACGGTCGCGACGGTGACGCCGGCCAGGCCGCCGACCAGGACCGTCGCACCGGCAGCCTCCACGCTGAACAGGGTCGCGAACCCGAGGAAGGCACCCGGCGCGAACGACAGCGGACCGACGAAGGAGTGGAGACTGGCGAGGAACATGAACCCGCCGACGACGAGACTGAGGGCGACCAGACCACCGCCGAGAGCCTCGACGGCGGCGAGCGTGGCAACCGCGTAGGCGAGGCCCGAGAGGTTGGCGGCGAGGGCCCGGGCAAGCGCGTCCACCCCCTCGCCCCCGACGGCGTAGTACGTCGCCGACGCGACGAAAGAGGGCCAGAGCGGCACGTCGGCGGCGACGACGGCGTACGTCCACGGCACCGACGCGAGACCGAAGACGACCGCGAGCGCCCACGTCTCGTTCCACTCCCGGACCCGACCGTCGCTGGTGACACCCATAGCCGGAGTCGGGTCGCAGAACACAAGTACCCGCCGGCGGGGTCACGGCGGCGGCCGGCGAGCGGGGTCAGACGAGACCGGCGACGAAGAAGCCGGTCGCCGCCGCACCCAGGCCGAGCGAGAGGTGCGCGACGACGTTCGTGCCCGCACGGAGTCCGTGGCCGCCCTCGACCAGTCGGACCGTCTCGACCGAGAACGACGAGAACGTCGTGAAGGCACCACAGGCACCTTCACCGACGAACAGTCTGAGGAGGTCACCGGGCGCCAGTCCCGCGAGGAGGGCGAGGGCGAAACTACCGAGGACGTTCACGGCGAGCGTACCGACCGGGAACTCGTCGCTGGCGACGGCCCGCGAGAGGGCGACGCGACAGAGTGCACCGACCGCGCCGCCGGCCGCGACCGCCACGACGGCGACCGGAACCGGGGCCGAGGGGTCCGTCACGGCCGATCACCGCCGGTCTCGGGCGACTCTCCGGCGGCGTCGGTCTCCCCGTGTTCCCCCGTCGCCGACCCGAGTCCGTCGCGTCCCGGAGCGACCAGTCTGCCCGCGAGGCGGGCGACGCCGAACCCGAGAGCGAGCGAGGCGAGGACGTAGCCGGCCCCGAGCGGGGGTGAGACGGTCAGCGTCTGGACGGCGAACGTCGAGTAAGTGGTGAACGACGAGAGCAGACCGCCACCCAGTACGAGGCGTACCCGCGGCGGGACGCGGTCGCCGGCCGACACCAGCGCGCCCAAGGCAAAACTGCCGAGGACGTTGGCCGCGAGCGTACCGGCGAGTGCCGGGAGGGCGAGAGCGACGGCGTACCGAAGCGTCGCGCCGACGCTACCGCCGACCGCGACCAGGAGGACCGTTTCGATGGGGCGTCGCGTCACGTGGAGTAGGT
>CAZEIO010000291.1:0-1767 GCA_964512525.1 uncultured Halobacteriales archaeon | reverse complement strand
CGGGCCAGCCGAAGGGCTGTCAGCACCGCACCGGCGGCTACCTCGCCTACGCGACCGCGACGTCGAAGTACGTCCTCGACGTGAAACCCGCCGACACCTACTGGTGTGCCGCCGACATCGGCTGGATTACCGGCCACTCCTACATCGTGTACGGCCCGCTCGCGCTGGGGACGACGAGCGTGATGTACGAGGGCACACCCGACCACCCGCACCGCGGGCGCACCTGGGAGATTGCAGAGCGCTACGACGTTGACGTCTTCCACACCTCTCCGACCGCCGTCCGCCTGTTCATGAAGTGGGGGGCGGAACACCTCGCCGACTACGACTTCGACTTCCGACACATGACGACGGTGGGCGAACCGATCCAACCGGAGGCGTGGCGCTGGTACCACGACCACGTCGGCGGCGGCGACGCCGTCATCGTGGACACGTGGTGGCAGACCGAGACGGGCGGCCACTGCATCACGAACCTCCCGGCGCTCGACGACATGAAGCCCGGCTCTGCCGGACGGCCCTGTCCCGGTATCGCCGCGGCCATCTACGACGACGACGGCGACCCCCTGCCGGAGCGGTCCGACCGGGCCGGCAACCTCGTCATCGAGAAGCCGTGGCCCGGCATGCTCCAGACGGTGTACGGCGACGACGAGCGATTCGTCGAGGAGTACTGGCAGCGGTTCTCCGACACCGACAGCGACGACCCCGCGGACTGGGTGTACGAGACCGGCGACGGCGCCGTCCACGAGGAAGACGGCTACTTCCGGATACTCGGTCGCCTCGACGACGTGATGAACGTCGCCGGCCACCGCCTCGGGACGATGGAACTGGAGTCGGCAGTCTGCGAGGCCGATGGCGTCGCCGAGGCGGCGGTCGTCGCCCGCGACGACTCAGAGAAGGGCTCGGTCCCGGATGCCTACGTCACGCTCCGCGACGGCGTCGCCCCCGACCCGGACGTCCGCGAGGGCATCGTCGCCGCCGTCGAGGACGAGATCGGCGCCTTCGCCCGCCCCGCGAACGTCTTCTTCGTCGAGGACCTCCCGAAGACCCGCTCTGGAAAAATAATGCGCCGCCTCCTCGCCGACATCTCGAACGGCCGCAGCCTCGGCGACACCACGACACTGCGGGACCCGTCGGTGCCAGAGGACATCCGCGACCGTGTCTCACCCGACACGGGCGCGGGGCGGAGTGCGGGAACTGACTGATCACTGATCACCGTGACGGACTGTGTCTTCTGTGCGATCGTCGCCGAGGAGTCGCCCGCGTACCGACTGTACGAGGACGAGGACACGCTCGCCTTCCTCGACGCCGAACCCGCGACCCGGGGACACACGCTCGTCGTCCCCAAGACCCACTACGAGACCACGACCGACATGCCGGAATCGCTCGCCGGACGGGTGTTCGAGACCGTTCACCGCGTTTCGGGTGCGCTCGAATCGGCCTACCAACTCGACGGCTTCGCGCTCGTCCAGGAGAACGGCGTCGCGGCGAACCAAGACGTTCCCCACGCCCACGTGCACGTGATCCCTCGACACGGCGACGACGCTCTCGACCTGGGATGGAGCGGCGAACGGGCCGAGGAGACCACCCAGCGGGCGGTCGCCGCTACGGTTCGAGACGAACTGGGTTCGGACCCGTAACTGACTCGCGTCCTCTCCTCGGCACGCGGTTCGTATCGCTGCTGGTGTGACGGAGCCAGCGAAGACGAACCGGACGAGACGAACGTCGAGAGCGGGCGACCGCCCGGACTCAGACGATGACCCGCCAGAGCGG
>CAZEIO010000290.1:0-1770 GCA_964512525.1 uncultured Halobacteriales archaeon | reverse complement strand
AGGTGAGTTCCTTGAACGACCGGGCGAACATCGCCCCGACGAACGTCGCCGCGAGAAAGACCAGCGCGACGGGCAGGACGGCGGCCACCGACAGCGGGCCGCCGCCGACGAGTGCGGCGATGGCGACCGTCACCGCCGCGAGCGCGAGCAGGTACGGCAGCGTCTTGCCCGCGACTATCTCCCCGGGCGACACCGGCGACACCAGCAACAACTCGCCGCGACGGTCCAGGCGCTCCTCCATGATGGTTGACCCGTACGACTGGACCACGAAGTTCATCGGCACCACGAACAGGAACGCGAGCACCAGCGAGGCGAAGGGAAAGGGCGGCTGAATCGACGCTGGCGCGCCCTGCGTCGTCCCGCCGCCGGTCGCGAGGTTCGGCACGCCGAGGCGACCGCCGATGCCCCCGCTCCCGCCCCCGCCCTCGTCGCCGTCGCCGTCGCCGCCGTCGCCGCCGCCGCCACCGGTACCACTGCCGTCGCCGCCGCCACCGTCCCCACCGCCGTCGCCTCGCAGCGGCGACGCGCGGCTCTCGTACCGCAGTCTGACGTCCACGGGGAAGGCGACTGCCTCGTCGGCCTCGCCCGCCTCGACGGCAGCACTCATGACCGCGTCGTTGCGGGCCTGCACCGCCGACCGGAAGGCGCCGTAGGCCGCCCGCTGCTTCCGGTCGCGGGACCGGGGCTGGACTACCGTGCCGCCCTCGACGAGGACGTCCACCTCGCCGCGTTCGAACGCCGCCGACGAGGGCGGAGCGGGCGCGAACTGCCGTTCGTCCTCGACGACCGCGCGGTACGGCGAGTCCTCGCTCACGCCGACCCGGTAGATGCCGTCGTCGAGGGCCGTCCCACCGAGTGCCGTCGGTCCCACCAGTGCTGCCGCGACGACGACGACGGCGGCCACCGCGAGCGTCCGCCGACTGATCGTCCCCGCGGTGCGGCGAACCTCCCAGCGGGCGATACGGACCACCTTCCGCGGGCGGAGACGTGGCAGGCGCACGCTCACGACCGCCGACTGCGACCGTCACCGTCGTCTCCGTCCACCGGTGTGCCGCCGTCACCGACGGGCGGACTCGCCTGCTCCCCGTCCGGTCCCGTCTGGACTGCGGCCTCGCTCGCCGCCGCCGGTCGCTCGCCGGCGATGTCTAGGAATATCTCCTCCAGACTCGGCTCGTCGGTGCGGATGTCCACCACCTCGCCGCCGGCGGCCTGGGCCGCCTCCCGGACCGACTCGACCGCCGCCATCGAGTCCACCGTCCGGCGGTAGGCACCGTTCTCGCGGACGGCGTCCTCGACCGCGACGGTGGTGTACACGCGATACTCCGTCTGGCCGTGTTCGGCGCGAATCTCCTCGAGACTGCCACGGGCGACGATGTCGCCGCGGTCCATCACGACGACGCGGTCACAGACCGACTCGACGTGGTGGAGGTTGTGCGCGCTGAAGACGACGGTCCGCCCCTCCTCGCTCAGTTCGCTGGTGAACTCGATCACGCGGTTCGTCGTCAGCGGGTCGAGACCGGAGGCGGGTTCGTCGAAGATGAGCACGTCGGGGTCGTTGACGAGTGCCCGCGTGATGGCGACCTTCCGCTTCATCCCCTTCGACATGTCGCCGATGCGTCGCCCCCGGTGTTCGAGGTCGAGACGGTCGAGTGCCGCCTCGATGCGGCGGTCGGCGGTCTCGCGGGGCACGTCGTAGAGGTCGGCGAAGAAGCGGAGGTAGGCGTCGGCGGTCATCTCCTCGTACAGCGGCGACTCCTCGGGGACGAACCC
>CAZEIO010000289.1:0-1780 GCA_964512525.1 uncultured Halobacteriales archaeon | reverse complement strand
CGCTCGACCTCGGTCGCAACGTCGTCCACGCCGCCGACCACGAGGACCCCGGCGCCAACGAGCGCGAGATAGCCCTCTTTTTTGACGAGGACGAACTCGTCAGTTTCGAGCGAGCCGACGAGACCTGGCTGTACGAGTAGTCCACGGTCACCGTCGTCTCCGGACGATCGACGCCCGGAGCGGTGTCGCCGACCGCACCGTTCGTCGCCCCCGGACGGCCTGTCGCCGAGCGTCAGGTCGCCTCGCGTTCGGCCTCGATGCGGTCCACGTAGGCCTCCGTGATCCGGTCGAGGATGGCCTCGCCGGCCGCGGCCGTCCCCTTCCGGGGGTCGCCGAGGACGCCGCTGTCCGTGACGGCCCGGAAGCCCTCGCTCAGGAGGCGGGCGACGGAGACCTCGCCCTCGCGGCCGACCGCGAGTTCGTCTGTCCGGACGAGGTCCTCGGCGACCGCGAGGACGATGGCGGTCTCGGCGGCCCCGGCGTGGATGACGGGTTCGTGGTAGTCCACGCCGGCGGCTGCGAGTCCCTCGTTCATCAGTCCCATCATCTCGTCGAGGTCGGCCAGTGCGATCACGCCCGCGTCGAGTTCGCGGGCGAGGTCCGGCGCGACGGTGTTCACCGGGGCGAAGTTGCCGCCGTGCGTCGGAACGAGGACGACGTGGTCGAAGCCGTGGGCGTCGAGCGACCGCCCGTAGGCACGGATCGTGTCCATCAGCACCTCCGGCGGGACGGTGATCGTCCCGGGGAAGTCCATGTGGTGCCCGGAGCAGCCGGGTCGGATCGTCGGGGCCGCGACGGCGTCGCCGAGTGCCTCGGCGATCCGTCGGGCGAGTTCGTCCCCGGCGAGCGTGTCCATCACCAGCGGCAGGTGGGGACCGTGCTGTTCGACGGACCCGACGGCCACGACGGCGGTACGGGTGCCGTCTGCGAGTCCGGCCTCGACCTCCTGCCACGTCTGTTCCTCGATTCGGACGGACGGTCCGTCGCTCATGACGGCTCCCTGCGGCGCGTCCGACATAGAACCGGGCGGTTCGGGACCGGGTGCCCGGTCGGTGCGTGGTCGTCGGACCGCGAGCGGTCGGAGACGGTGGGATCACGGGCTTTTTCGCCCCCCACCCCGAATCTGCGTCCATGTCAGCGCTGCGTGAGGCCCTCCGCGACCTGCCCGAGACGGTGTTCGCGGACCTCCTCGAGAGCGAGGACGCCTACCTCCTCGTCGTGGACCTGCCGGGTGTCACCGCCGAGACCGTGGACGTCGAGGTCGAGGGCGGTCGGCTGGTAATAGAGGCCCGTCGCGAGAAGGCGCTCCCGCCGGAGTACCGCTACCGCCGGGAGGACCGCTCGCTCTTCCTCGACGCCGAACTCCCCCTGCCGGGCGACGCCACCGACGAGGGAGCCGACGCCTCGGTCGAGGCGGGCGTCCTCGAGGTCCGACTTCCGAAGCGGGAGGCCGCCGCGGCGACGACCATCGAGGTCGAGGCGGCCGACAGCGACGGTGACGGTCACAGTGACGACGGCCACACCGGCGAAGCCACCTGACGAGGCGGGGTGATCACGCTGGTCAGTCTCAGAGCCTACTGGCGATTCCTCCGGGTGACGCGGCAGTTCCTGCCGCTCCTCCTCGCGTACGCCCGGGACCGCCGGCGTTTTCTCCTGTTCGGTCGCCCGCGGCAGGTGAGTCCCGAGACACAGAAACGCCGCGCGCAGGCACTCCTCGACTCCCTCCTGACGCTCGGGCCGACGTTCATCAAACTCGGCCAACTCCTCTCGACCCGGCCGG
>CAZEIO010000288.1:0-1808 GCA_964512525.1 uncultured Halobacteriales archaeon | reverse complement strand
TCGGGCCCAGATGGACGACGTCGAAGCGGTCATCGACGACGACGACGCCAGCAAGGAGGAGATCGAAGACGCCGCCGAGGCGCTCTCGAACGAGCTCCAGGAGATCGGCAAGCAGATGTACGAGGGTGCCGCGACCGCCGACGGCGCCGGTGCCGGGATGGGCGGCGGTCCGCAGGGCGGCCCCCAGGGTGGTCCCGCGGGCGGTCCCGCCGGTGGCCCCGAGGGCGACGACGAGGAGTTCGTCGACGCCGACTTCGAGGACGTCGACGAGGAAGGCGACGAGGAGTAACGCGACGAGGAGCCTTCCTCGTCGGCTCGACGGACGAGCGTAGCCGGTCCGTCGGTGTCTCAGAAAGCGAGCGGAGCGAGCTTTCCGAGTGAGGACGGAAGCGACGAAAAACAAGTCGCCCCCGTCGGCTCGAGAGGCGACCGAACTGAGTCTCTCGGTGTCTCCGCGAACGGGGTGAGCGGAGGCCGGGGGCACCGTGGACGCTTTCGAGTTCGAAACCCCGAGCGGAGCGAGCGGCTGGGGTCGGACGAGGGAGGCGCCGGTTCTGCGACCGTTCTCGCGTTCGTTCGAGGGTACCCCCGAGAGGGCCGCCGTGAGCCCGGTCGGCCGACGGCGGTGAACCCGCGCCGTTGAAGTGTCTGAACCGTCTACGACCGACAAAGATGAGCGAGGACTTCTACGACGTGCTCGGAGTGGACCGGGACGCTTCCGAGGACGAGATCAACGCCGCCTACCGGAAGAAGGCGGCCCGCTACCACCCCGACGTCAGCGACGACCCGGACGCCGAGGAGAAGTTCAAACAGATCAAGAAGGCAAAGGAAGTCCTGACCGACGAGGAGAAACGCCAGGCGTACGACCGGATGGGCCACGAGCGGTTCCAGCAGGCGGAGAAACGCGGCGGGTTCGAGGACCGCGGTGCCGGTCGTGCCGGCGGGGGCGCCGGCCCGGGCGGGCGCGGCGGCGACCCGTTCGGCGGCGGCGGCCCGTTCGGCGGCGGGTCGATGGGCGACATCTTCGAGCAGTTCTTCGGCGACATGAGCGGCCGCGGGAGCGGTCGCCGCCGCGGGCAGGACCTGCGGACTGAACTGCGGATCGACCTGGAGGAGGCCTACCACGGCGCGCAGAAGGAGATCACGGTGACGCGGCCCGAGCGCTGCAGCGACTGTGGCGGGCGGGGCCACCCGCCGGACGCGGACTCCCAGACCTGCCCCGAGTGTCAGGGCCGTGGGCAGGTCCGGCAGGTCAAGCAGACGCCGCTGGGACGGGTCCAGCAGACCGGCACCTGCCCGCGCTGTGAGGGCGAGGGGGACCTGTACGACGAGCGCTGTTCGACGTGCAACGGCGAGGGCCAGACCCGCGAGGAGTCGACCCTGAACGTCGAGATCCCGCCCGGGATCAAGGACGGCCAGACGCTCCGGATGGACGGCGAGGGCGCACCCGGGCCCAACCGCGGCCCGAACGGCGACCTCCTGATCGACGTGACCGTCGCGGAACCCGAGAACTTCGAACGTGACGGCGACGACCTCCACTACCGCCTGGCGGTGTCGGTCCCCCAGGCGACGTTCGGCGACACGGTCACCATCCCCACCGTCGACGGCAGCGAGGAGTTCGAGGTGCCGGCGGGCACCCAGAGCGGCGAGACGTTCCGCCTGCGCAACGAGGGGATGCCGCGCCTGCGCGGACGCGGCCACGGCGACCTGCACGTCCACGTCCAGGTGGTGACGCCGACGGACCTCAACGAGGAACAGCGCGAGGCCCTGCAACAGTTCGCGGAGGCCGGCGGCGAGGAGATCGAGGT
>CAZEIO010000287.1:0-1819 GCA_964512525.1 uncultured Halobacteriales archaeon | reverse complement strand
ATCGTCACCGCCGCCGGCGACCCCCGCGACACCGTCGCGATCGACCACGACGGCTACGTCCTCGGTCGTCGCGGCGGTCTCGCCGTGTACGAGAACGACGCCGTCGCGTTCACCGCGGTCCGCGACGACGGCGACCTCGTGGTGCCGCGGGATGCCGACGAGGGGGGTGACGACGAGGCGGCGGGCTGAGGACGCTCCCGACCCGTCGAGTCAGGCGCCCTCGGACCCGCCGTCGGCCTCTATCTCCGCGCCGGCCATCTTCGCCGGCAGTTCGCCGAGGCGGTCGAGTTCGTAGGTCGGTGGCTCGTCGAACTCCTCCTCCGTGTTGAACTCCCGGTGGACGAACGCCGAGTCGATGCCGGCGGCGTGGGCGGCTGCCACGTCGGAGGCGCGGTCCCCGACGTACACGCCCGTCTCGGCGTCCAGGTCCGAAAGCACTCGCCGCAGGTAACTGGGGTTCGGCTTGCTCCGGGCGGCGTCGTCGAGCGTCGGCTGGAGGCCGTACCACGAGCGAAAGCGCTCGCTGAAGCCGAACCGGCGGAGGATGTGCTCGACTGCCTGCTGGGAGTTGTTGCTGACGACGCCCATCGGCAGGTCGATGGCGTCCACCGTCTCCATGGCGTCCGGGTAGAGGGTCTTCTCGCCGCGCTCGATGGCCCGAATCTGGTTGATGGAGGCGAGTGACTCGCGGACGGCCCACAGCGACTCGACGCCGACGCCGTAGCGGTCCCGCAGGTGGTCGCCGCCGCCGTCCTCGTTCACCCACGAGAGGTACCGCAGCGACTCGTAGTCTTCCTCCTCGGGGTCGATGTCGAACGTGTCGAAGGCGCCCTGCGTCGCCTCGTCGAACACCCACGCCGGCGACCGCTCGATGAGCACACCGTCCATGTCGAACACGACCGCCTCGTACTCTCCGAACCTCGTCATCGTGTCCTCTCTGTGCCGTCCCCACGGGTATGGGCATCGGACTCCGACGGCCGACCACCGTCGGTGCGCTCCTCCGCCGTCGCGGCGTCTGCGCCAGCGGTCGGGTCCGGTCTGCGGTCAGGGTAGCGTCGCTGCAGGACGGTCGCGACCTCCTCGTACTCGTCCTCGAGACGGAGACAGGCCGCGCCGTGGCCCTCGGCCGCGCTGACGGTCATCTCGTCGGGGTGGGTCTCGTCACAGACGCTGCCGAAGGTGTCCCGCAGCGTCCGGGCGGCGTCGCGGTCGCGCCCGGCGCTCGCGAGTTCCGCGGCCTCCGCGACGGTGTCGTTCACGACCGGCGGCGTCTCGCGGTCGCCGAACAGTTCCTCGATGGCGACCTCGACGGAGTCGTCCTCGGTGAGACCGAGTCGCTTGGCGACGCTGCCGACGACCGACCCCTCTCCGCGCGCTCGCTCGCGCAGGAGGGTGCGGAACTCGTCGATGGCCGCCCACGTCTCCTCGGGCAGGTCCGGTTCGTCCGGCCGTATCTTCGCCGGACAGCGCGTGGTGAACGGACAGCCCTCGGGTGGGTCCCGGGGGTTCGGCGGCGTCCCGCGAAGCGTGATACGCGTGCGGTCGCTCCCGACGCCGCCGCGGGCCTTCTCGCCCGGCACCGCCGACAACAGCGCCTCGGTGTAGGGGTGGGCCGGCGAGTCGAACACCCGTCGAGTGGGACCGCGCTCGACGACGTTGCCGAGGTACATCACCGCGACGCGGTCGGCGATGTGGCGCACGACCGAGAGGTCGTGGGCGATGAACAGGTACGTGAGCCCGAGGTCGTCCTGCAGGCGCTCCAGCAGGTTGATGATGCGGGCCTGCACGGAGACGTCGAGCGCGCTCACCGGCTCGTCGA
>CAZEIO010000286.1:0-1845 GCA_964512525.1 uncultured Halobacteriales archaeon | reverse complement strand
AGGGGCTGATGCTGGGCGTCGAGGTCAGACGCGGCTCGCCGGGGCTGCTTCGGGACCTCGCACTCGAGTACGGCATCCTCGCGTTGCCAGCCGGACGCAGCGTGGTGCGGCTGTTGCCCCCGCTGACGGTCGAGAGAGAACACGCCGACCGGGTCGTCGACGCCCTGGCGGAACTGCTCACGTGACGGGAGACAGGTGGACGGATGGGTCGGCAGAGACGCCGGGCGTCGAGACGGACCGCGAGGCCCGCGACCTCCTCGAGACGCTGGTCGCCACTCCCTCGGAGAGCGGCGCGGAGGAGGCCTGTGCCGAGCGCTTGCGGGCGTTCTTCGCGGCCCGCGGTCGCGAGGCGTGGCTGGACGACACCGGCAACGTCCGTGCGCCCGCCGACGACTCGGTGTTGCTCACCTCGCACGTCGACACGGTGCCCGGCGAGGTGCCGGTCCGGGTCGAGACGACCCCCTCGGGGCCGGTCCTCTGGGGCCGCGGGTCGGTGGACGCGAAGGGGTCGCTGGTTGCCATGGCCGTCGCAGCCGTCCGTACGGGCGTCTCCTTCGCGGGCGTCGTCGGCGAGGAGGCGGACTCGCGTGGGGCGCGTCACCTCGTCGCCGAGCGTGACCCGCCGGGGGCCGTCGTCAACGGCGAGCCGTCGGGCTGGGACGCACTCACGCTCGGCTACCGTGGGCTGGTCGCCGGCACCTACGGGACGACCAGCGAGATGAGGCACAGTTCGCGACCGGCCAACAACGCCATCGAGGACGCCCTCGACTGGTGGGACCGCGTCTCGGAGCGAGTGAGCGGTGTCGAGACCGAGGTCCGCGGCGAGGGAGACGGCCGCGGCGAGGACGACAGGTGCGATGGCGAGAGCGAGAGCAGGGACAGAAACGGGAACGGGAGCCGGGACGAATCCGTCTTCGAGCGCGTCACCGCCAAGCCGGTCCGGGTCGAGGGAGGACCGACCGACGACGGCCACTCCGTGGCGGCGACGGTGGACGTCCAGTTTCGCGTGCCGCCGTCGAAGACCGTCGAGGCGATTCGAGCACAGGTGACGGCCGCGACGAACAGCGGGACGGTGGAGTGGACCGACGCCGTTCCGCCGACAGTCCAGAGTCACCGCACCGAACTCGCGCGGGCCGTCCGTGCGGGTATCCGCTCGCTCGACGGCGACCCGCGGATGCTCCGGAAGACCGGCACCAGCGACGTGAACCTCTACGCGGACGCGTGGGACTGCCCGATGGTCACCTACGGGCCCGGCGACTCGACACTCGACCACGCGCCGGACGAGCGACTCCCGCTTTGCGACCTCGACCGCGCCGTCGCGGTGCTCGAGTCGGTCTGTGCGGACCGCACCTGACCGGCGGGTCGCCGCGGTGTGGACCGCCCTCAGCGGTCGTACTGCTGGCGAACCGTCTCGGCGAGGCCGACGTCCTCGAGGCGGTCCATCGGCGCGAGCATCGACAGCTGGACCACGCCGGGCAGGCGGGCTATCTCGACGCCGCCGGTGAACGTACACCGGGCGCGGACCTCGCCCTCGCTCATGTCGAGGAGCGAACTCGCGCGGTCGAAGGCGTTCTCGGTGGCGGCGTTTATCGTCTCGCCGGAGCCGACGAACTGCACGGGCGCAGCGTCTCGCACCTCTTCGACGTGGTGTTCGTCGGCGAGGTCCTCGCCGGCCGCCCGTTCGGCGTCGCTGTACGGCTTCGCGATGTCCGGCAGGTCCGACTCGTTGGGCAGGAGGAGTGGGCCGTCGAGGTCAACGTCTTTCACGACCTCGACCTCGAGTTCGGTGTGGCCGCTCACGTCGGTCGTGTGCAGCGAGAGCTCCCCGTCGCCCTGGTTGGCGTG
>CAZEIO010000285.1:0-1854 GCA_964512525.1 uncultured Halobacteriales archaeon | reverse complement strand
CGGCGCCACCGGCGAAAAAGTACCGTCGCGCGAGTCCAGCGGCGGCCTGGGCCTGCGGCCAGTCTCGGACGTGGCCGATCAGGTTGGCCATCATCAGTCCCATCGACAGCCACGCCGCCCAGAACACCAGGAGGTGTCGCGCCGCGACCAGCACCATCACGACGAGCGTGAACCCGAACACGCGACCAAAGAAGCGGTCGACGGCTGGATCCCCGGCCATGTACCGCCGCGAGTAGGTGTGGACGATCCCGCTAAAGAACGTGACCGTCACCCACATCACGGCGGTCAGTCCGTCGACGGCGAGCGGGCCCGCTGATGACGTCCCGCCGTTGCTCGCCACCCAGACCAGTGCGCCGAGGCTGAGAAGCCACAGTCCCCACGTGATTCGCGTCAGGGCGGCTGGAACCGACGACCGCTCACTCGACGGGATCGGGAGGGGGCCGACGGTCGGTCGTGAGTCTCGCTCTGTCATCGATGCGTCGGGGCGCACCGACACGCCGGAACGGACCACCGAGGACGGTTCCGGCCGTCGGTGTCGTTCGTGGCCATATCGAACAGAGTGTTACTTAAAATTGTTTTCCCTCCCGAATCGTTCGTGATGTGGCCTCGACAGAACGAGACGGTCATCACCCGGCGATGCCGAACTGGGACCCTTAGACGGTTCGAGGACCGTGTGCGAACGGCGGTCAACCGGGGTCCGCGGGGGCCATACCCTTCGCCGCGAGTTCCGCCAGCGCGGACTCCGCCTTCCGGCGGGTGTCCTCGTCGAGGTCCATCCCGTCGAGCACGTGGTCGGCCTTTGTGAACTGGACGTCGGCGTACTCCACCACCTGCACGCGGTTCCCCCACGGGTCGCGGAAGTCACACCCACTGGTGGGAAGCCGCTCGACCTCCAGTTCGTCCAGTCGTCGCTCGACGGCCTCGCGGTCGTCGACCACGAGGCCGAAGTGCCGGGACGCGTCCGACACCTCCCCCGCCGACTCGGTCTCGCCCAGGGCGATGAACTGGTCGCCCATGTCGATGAAGGCGCCCGACGACGAGCGCCCGCGGAGGTCGAACTCGAAGAGTCGGCCGTACCACTCGACTGCGCGCTCGACGTCGCCCACCTCGAGGGCGACGTGGTTGATCCCGACCAGCCGGGCACGATCATCGTTAGACACGGTCGCTCACCCGCTCCAGGCTCGTGAGTGTACGCGTTCGGACTGTCACTGTCAACTCACCACCCGTGTGTCTCTCGCGCCACAACGAGAGTCTGGCGGACGTGATAGAGTCTCTCGTCGTGCTCGTGGGGCGGTGGCCGGCGGGGACGCAGGCAGAAACCCTATGCGCACCGTGACCGTTGGGAGGGTGTGCAGGAGCTGGAAGGTGTGATCCTCGCGGGGGAGGCGTTCAAACCGGTCACCGGTCGCGTTGTCGTCGAGGACGGTCGGATCGCGGCCGTCGAGTCCGCCCCGGTCGACACGACGGACATCGTTCTGCCGGCGTTCGTCAACGCTCACACACACCTCGGCGACTCCGTCGCCAAGGAGGCCGCCGTCGGTCTCTCGCTGGACGAGGCGGTGGCCCCGCCGGACAGCCTGAAACACCGCGAACTCGCGAGCGCCAACCGCAACGAACTCGTGACGGCGATGCGGCGGACGCTGCGGTTCATGAAACGGACGGGGACGGCGGCGTGTCTGGACTTCCGCGAGTCCGGCGTGGAGGGGGCGCGTGCGCTCCGGGACGCCGCTCGATCGGTCGGCGTTGAGCCGTTCGTCTTCGGCAGCGGCGACCCGTCGGTGTTAGACGTCGCCGACGGCTACGGGGCGAGCGGTGCCAACGACGACGACTTCAGCGAGGAACGGGCCGCCGCCT
>CAZEIO010000284.1:0-1862 GCA_964512525.1 uncultured Halobacteriales archaeon | reverse complement strand
CCTCGTCGAGGACCACGCCGACATCGAGGAGGCCGAGGGCCTCCCGCCCGAGGAGATAGCGGCACTGATCCGCGAGAACGAGGTCGCCTGTCCGGTCTGTGGCACTCCGCTGGCGGACGAACCGGTCGAGGACTTCAACCTGATGTTCGAGACGACTATCGGGCCCGGCAGCGGGTCGCCGGGGTACCTCCGGCCGGAGACCGCACAGGGCATCTTCGTGGACTTCCCCCGTCTCGCGGAGTACGCTCGCGGGCAGTTGCCGTTCGGCGTCACGCAGGTCGGTCGCGCCTACCGCAACGAGATCAGTCCCCGTCGCTCGATCATCCGGATGCGCGAGTTGACCCAGGCCGAACTCGAACTGTTCGTGGACCCCGAGGGCGACGGGGCGGACCTCTCCGGCGTCGCCGACGTCGAACTTCGCCTCCTCTCCGCCGAGGCTCAACTCGGGGGCGAGAGCGACCCCACGACGACGACGGTCGGGGCGGCGGTCGAGTCGGGCACCGTCGAGAACGACTGGATAGCCTACTACCTCGGGGTCGCCGCAGAGTGGTACGAGTCCGTCGGCGTGGACCCGGAGCGCTTTCGCTTCCGCCAGCACCTCGGGGGGGAGCGTGCCCACTACGCCGCCGACTGCTGGGACGCCGAGGCCGAGGTCGACGGCGACTGGGTCGAACTCGCCGGCTTCGCGGACCGCGGCAGTTACGACCTCTCGAAACACCACGACCACGCCGACGAGTCCTTCACCGTCTTCCGCCAGTACGACGAGCCACGGACCGTCGAGCGGGCGACGACCGACCCCGACATGAGCTACCTCGGGCCGGAGTTCGGCGCCGACGCGGCCGCCGTCGCCGAGGAACTCGAGGCGCTCGCCGGTCGCGACCCCGACGCCTTCGACGGCGACAGCGTGACGGTCACCGTCGGCGACACCGACCACGAGGTGCCCACCGAACACGTCAACTTCGCGGTCGAGACCGTCACCGAGAACGGCGAACACGTCGTGCCCCACGTCGTCGAGCCCTCCTTCGGCGTGGACCGCCTCGTCTACACTCTGCTCGACCACGCCTACCGCGAGGACGAGGTCGGGGGCGAGTCCCGCACCTACCTCTCGCTGGACCCCGGGGTGGCGCCGACGCTCGTCGGCGTCTTCCCGCTGACCGACGACGAGACGGACCGCGCCCGGTCGCTCGTCTCGGACCTGCGGGCAGCGGGCCTATCGGTCACGTACGACGACTCGGGCAACATCGGCCGCCGCTACCGCCGGCAGGACGAGGTCGGGACCCCGTTCTGCGTCACCGTTGACCCCGAGACCCACGCCGACGACGCCGTCACGCTCCGGGACCGCGACACGACCCGGCAGGTCCGGGTGCCGGCGGCGGCCCTCACCGACCTCCTCGTCGGCCTGCGCGAGGGCGACCACACCTTCGCCGACCTCGCGGGGCAGTACCCGGTCGTCGGCGAGAGCGAGGGCGACGGCGCCGACGACGGCGCGCGATGACCGAGGTCGGTCGGCGGCTCACGCACGCGAGCGGCACGCTCGTTCCCCTCGCCTACCTCGCAGGACTGCTCACGTGGTTCCAGTTACAGGTACTCGTCGGCGTCGGCGCGGTCGCGGCGGTGGTCCTCGAGGCGGTCCGACTGGGCGTCGGTCTCGACTGGTGGGTGTACGACCGCCTCACCCGAGAGTACGAGAGCGACTCGCCGGCCGGCTACGCGCTGGCGGTGGTCTCGGCCGCCCTCGTCGTCTGGGCGTTCCCGATTCCGGTGGCGCTTGCGGCGACGCTGATGCTCACCGTCGCCGACCCCATCAGCGGCGTCCTCGGGTCGGCCGGCGTGGGCGAGCGCAAGTCCCTCGGGACGATGGC
>CAZEIO010000283.1:0-1863 GCA_964512525.1 uncultured Halobacteriales archaeon | reverse complement strand
ACGCGCCGAAGTCCACGACCTCGACGACGGTGCCATCGACGACCTCCTGCATCTCGGGGTCGAACGTGACGGCGTCGAACTCCGCCTCGTAGTACACGCCCGGTCGGTTGGGGAGGACGGCCCCCTCGCCCACGTCGTGGACCTCGACGACGCTGACGACGCTGCCGACCTCCTCGTCCATTCGTCCCTCGAGTTTGTCCTGTAGCAATCGCTTCACCAGTCCCTTGTCCACGTCTGCCAGGTCTCGCGGCGGTACCTCCACGGTGTCTTTCAGTCTCACGCGTTTGTACATGATTATCGAGTGACCGTCAGTTTGCGTTCCCCCCTTAAACATATTACCGGAACGTCCCGGGCGAGGACCCGCTCTCGCAGATCGGCATCGAGCGTCGCCACGTAGGCGACGCGGCCCTCGCTCGCGAGTTCGACGAGGGCGTCGTCCGCGTGGGCCGCGGTCGTGGTGACCGTCGAGAGCCGGGTCGAGAGTTCGAGTCCCACGCTCGCGGCCGTCGTCTCCTCGCCGGCCGGGGGACCGGCCGACAGCGACTCCAGTTCCGCGACCACCGACGTGGGGACGACGCCGGTCGCGTCGGGAGCGATGCGGTCGAGTTCGTCGAACGGTCGCAGGTCGCGCTCTACGGGTGCCATGAGGAAACTCGTGTCCAGTGCGACCAGCGGTCCGGCCGGCACGTCGGCGGCGTCCTCGCTCACGGCGAGTCAGCCGTCCAGCGTGCCGACGCCGATGAGCCGCCAGCGAGTCCCGATGCGACGGTTGATGGCTATCTTCGCGCCCTCGGCCGCACAGACGGGCCGCTTGAGTTGCACCTCGGCCTCGTCGCCGCGGGCGCTGGTCACCGACCCGACCGTCTTCGCCGTCCCGACGATCATCATCAGCGGTTCGCCCGTCGAGATCGGCTCGACGTCCTGGCCGGCGTCGCCGCCCTCTGCGCCGACGACGCGGTCGAGGAGGTCCACCTCCATCGTGAACGAGTTCCAGGTCGGCGGGAGCGTCCCGGGCGGGCCGGCGACCTGCCCCGCGAGACCGTCGCCCTTCGCCAGCGACGGGTCGAGCCCCGTGCCGACGCCGAGGAGACCGCCCGGAGAGGCCGACTCGACCGACTCGCCGCCGGCCTGTATCGACCGCACCGACGTGTCGATCGGCTCGTACCCCGACTGGCCGCCCGTCTCGACCTCGCGGCCGGGCTTGACTTGGACGTCGTCGTCCACGGCCAGTCGCCCTCGGACGAGGCTGCCGCCGAGGACGCCCCCGAGGAGGTCCTCGAAGCCCGTCCCCGGACGGTTGATGTCGAACGACCGGGCCACCTGCATCTCGGCGTCGGCGTCGGGGTCTCGCTCCGGCGTGGGAATCTCCGACTGGACGGCGTCGATGAGGAGGTCCACGTTGACGCCGCGTTGGGCACTTATCGGCACCACCGGCGCGTCCTCGGCGACCGTGCCCTCGACGAACTCCTCGATGGCCGCGTAGTTCTCGCGAGCCTGGTCGCGGTCCACGAGGTCTATCTTGTTCTGGGCGACGACGATGTTGTCGATGCCGACGATGTCGAGTGCCATCAGGTGCTCGCGAGTCTGTGGCTGGGGCACCGGTTCGGCGGCGCTGACGACCAGAACCGCGCCGTCCATGATCGAGGCACCCGAGAGCATCGTGGCCCGGCGCGTCCACGAACGAGACGGCCCGCAGTGCCTCCGTCTCGACGTCGTGGTCCGGACACGTCTCCGCGACCGTGTACCGCTCGGGACCCTCTTCCTCGGGACACGCCCGCAGGGTCGCGTCGGCGTACCCGAGGCGAATCGAGATGCCCCGCTTCATCTCCTCGGAGTGCTGGTCGGTCCACTCGCCGCTGAGTG
>CAZEIO010000282.1:0-1880 GCA_964512525.1 uncultured Halobacteriales archaeon | reverse complement strand
AGGGGACGTGGATCAACTCGTCGTACAGCTTTGGATAGTGAGCGAGGTGGCCGTGCTCCTGGAACTCCTCGCCGTGGTCACCGGCCACGACGACTGCCGTCTCGTCGGCGACGCCGGCCGCCGACAGCGTCTCGAGGAGCCGCCCGATACTCGCGTCAACCTGCCTGACGGCGGCCTGATAGAGCGTCCGCAGGTCGGTCAGCGTTCGTTCTCCCACCGTCCACCCGAGTCCCGTCCGGGTGTGAGCGTGTAGCATCCGGTGCGTTCCGACGATGTCCGTCGAGACCTCCCGGATGTACCGCGGCGCCGGAACGTACGGCGTGTGCGGGTCCATGTAGTGAACCCAGAGGAAGAACGGAGAGTCCGTCTCCTCGACGAACGACGTCGCGGCCCCCTCGACGTCGAGCATTCG
Source organism: uncultured Halobacteriales archaeon (assembly GCA_964512525.1). Classification (GTDB taxonomy): domain Archaea; phylum Halobacteriota; class Halobacteria; order Halobacteriales; family SW-7-71-33; genus SW-7-71-33. The sequence goes on along the minus strand of CAZEIO010000282.1, from coordinate 1,468 downwards.
CGACGTGTCGAGAAGGGGGTGGTCGTCTGCGTCGCCGCCGACCCACGACGAGAGCCGTCGAGCCGGGGCGGTCAACAGCTGGAGCCACGCCTCGACCGTGGGATGCGTGGCGAGATACCGGCTGTAGAGCCCGGAGCCGACGGACGTCACGAACGAGTCGAAGCTGTCGAACCCGTCGTCGTACCCCCAGTGGGAGGTGAGAAAGCCGTTCGCGGCGTTGAACCCAGCCGTCGAGATCCCGGCGTCCGACAGCGTCGCGGCGAGCGTCCGTGCGTTCTCGACGCCGATGCGGCCGTCGTCGGCGAACACCGGTCGCGACGCGACGATCGACGGGAACGAGAACGGGGTCCAGTTGCCCGTCGCGAAGGCACGGTCGAAGACGGTTCCACGGGCCGCGATACCGTCGAGGACCGGCGTGTGTCGGGACTCGTCAACTGCCCCGATCGCGTCCGCACGGAGCGAATCGACCGTGACGAGGACGACGTTCGAAACCGTCGCGTCTATCTTCGGAGTCATCACAGCGTCCGGGATGTACCAATCCCGTGCGACCCGTCAAGAAAGCCTCGTTCTCCGCGCCGGGAAACAGGACGGTACTGCCGACGTCTCCACGCCGAGTGACGTACCCGGCCCGTCGCCGGCGAGGTAGCCGCCACTCGATGACGCGACCCGAACCCCCCGAGACTTTTGAGACGCCGCCACCGACGGGAGTGTGATGAGCGCAGACGCCGAGGACGCAGACGTCCCCGGGGCTGGCGACGAGCGGTACGAGGCACTCGGTCTCGTCGCCGGCCTCGAGATACACCAGCAACTCGACACCGACACCAAACTGTTCTGCGAGTGTCCCACGGAGGCCCGCGACCCCGAGGAGGTCACCGAGCGGTTCGTCCGCTACCTCCACCCGACGCGGTCCGAACTCGGCGAGATAGACGAGGCGGCCCTCGAGGAGAGTCGGGTCCGCCGGCAGTTCGAGTACCTCGCCTACGACTCGACCTGTCTCGTCGAGGCCGACGAGGAACCGCCCCACCGCGTGGACCGCGAGGCCATGGAGACCACCCTGCAGATAGCTGCCCTCCTCGACATGGACCCCGTGGACCAGGTCCACGTCATGCGGAAGATCGTCATCGACGGGTCGAACACGACCGGCTTCCAGCGGACGATGCAGGTCGCCAGCGACGGCGTCGTCGAGACGGAGGTCGGCGAGGTCCGCGTCGAGGACATCATGCTGGAGGAGGAGAGCGCCCGCCGCATCGAGGAGACCGACGAGGGCGTTACCTACGGCCTGGACCGCCTCGGCGTTCCACTCGTCGAGATCGGGACGAAGCCGGACATCTCGACGCCGGCCGGCGCCCGCGCCGCCGCCGAGCGGATCGGGATGCTGCTGCGCTCGACGGGGAAGGTGAAACGCGGCCTCGGGACGATCCGCCAGGACGTCAACGTCTCGGTCGCCCAGGGCGCCCGCGTCGAGCTG
>CAZEIO010000281.1:0-1895 GCA_964512525.1 uncultured Halobacteriales archaeon | reverse complement strand
CGGACTACGAGGACGTCAAGCGGAAACTCCTCCTGCAGTTCACCAACTTCGGCAAGCCGACCATCACGGTGCGAGACGGCAACTACAACAACCGCAACGAACTGCTCCTGGCGCACCACTACAACGGCGTGATGCTCGATGTCGAACAGGCAAAGCGCACCCTCGAGCGCGTGTTCGAACTCTGGGGACGGCCGGTGAACCTCGTCACCGTCGTCAAACACGTGGACGAACACGACGTCGAGGTGGCAAAGCGCCGGGACAAGGAGCCGGAACCGGAGGAGCGGGGGATGCGTATCCGTTACGACGGCGAGCGCGTGGACATGGAGGAGGTCGAGTGGGAGCGCATCGAGGCCCTCGGCATCGTCGCGGACGACGTGGACTACGACACCAAGCCCGAGGAGTGGCTGGCCTGAGACCGGCACCGCGGACCCCGCCGTCGGGAGGCTACCCCTCGACCGGGAACGGAATCGGCCGTCGCTCGACGCCCTCGTAGGCGGCCGCGTCGGGCGGTTCCGCGAACCAGCGCACCGTCTCGTCGTCGGCGACGGCGTCGCGGGCGGTTCTCCCGGTCGCCCGCGCGGTGAAGACGACGACGGGTTCGACCAGGGTCGGCCGCGTGCGGTCGGTGCCGTCGAACACCTCGACGCGGTGGAGTTCGAGGACGCCCTCGACGCGCGTCGCGACGCCGGTCGCCTCGGTGACGGCGCGCCGCGCGGTCTCGGCGTAGGACTCCCCGGGGCGGCGCTTGCTGCCGGGGTCGGTCCAGCCGTGCCCCTCGCGGACGAGGAGGACTCGTCCGCGGTCGTCGTGGACCCACGCTCCCGCGCCGCCGGCGGTGCCCGCCTCGAAGCGGGCGACGAGGTCGTCGTACATCCCCGGTGGGTGTCGCCACGTGACCTCGACGACCTCGACGTCGCCGTACTCGTCCCGCAGGCGGTCGGCGAGGGCGTCGAAGCGGTCGGCCGACCGCGCCGTCAGGTCGGCCGTCCGGTCGTCGCTCATTCGGCCTCTGTGGCGGTCTCCGCCGCACGCTCCGGTGTGCCGACGTGTTCGTCGAGGAACTCGGCGATGGCGTCGTAGGCCTCGATACGGTTCTCGAGTTTCGAGAAGCCGTGGCCCTCGTCCGGGAAGATGAGTTTGCGGACGGGGACGTGGTCCTCGGCTTCCTCGACTATCTGGCGGGCCTCGCCGACCGGGACGCGGGGGTCGTTCTCGCCGTGGAGGACGAACAGGGGTGCGGCGATGCTCTCGATGTTGTTGATGGGGCTGACCGACTCGAGGAACTCCCGGTCCTCCTCGAGCGAGCCGTACTCGGCCTCCCGGAGCGAGCGCCGCCACTCGCCGGTGTTCTCGAGGAAGGTGACGAAGTTCGCGATGCCGACGACGTCGACGCCGGCCGCCCAGAGGTCGGGGTACTCGGTGAGCGCCGCGAGCACCATGAACCCGCCGTAGGAGCCGCCCATGACGACGATCCGGTCGCCGTCGATGTCCGGGTGTTCGCGGAGGAACTCCGCGCTGGCTTCGAGGTCCTCCACGGAGTCCATCCGCTTCTCGACGTCGTCGAGCCGGGAGTAGGCCTTGCCGTATCCCGTGGAGCCCCGGACGTTCGGCTCGAACATGGCGTACCCGTTGGCGAGGAAGTACTGGCCGAGCGAGCCGAAGGAGGGACGGCGCTGTGACTCGGGGCCGCCGTGGACGTCGACCACGACCGGCGCGCCGCCCTCCGGGACCTCCGCCGGGAGCGAGAGGTACGCCGGGATTTCGAGGCCGTCGAAGGACTCCAACCGGACGAGGTCGCGCGGGCGGAACGTGTCCGGGTCGAGACCCGCAGTGGAGGCGCGGGTCCACCGCTCGGTCGCCCCGCTCTCGACGTCGACGACGTAGACGTTCGTGTT
>CAZEIO010000280.1:0-1896 GCA_964512525.1 uncultured Halobacteriales archaeon | reverse complement strand
CACGCCACACCCCTCGCGGGGCTCACGTACCGAGCGCGAACCGGAGTACGCCTGTACGGCGGAATCTTGCCCCCGTCGGTGTCGGAGCGCCCGACCCCGAACGTCCAAGTGGGGAAACCCCGGCGTTCACGCCGGGGAGGGTGTCATGACCAGCGTTTCAGCAATCCGTGACTATTTGAGTCCGCGGCCGACATACCCGCAGAACGAATGCCCCCGCGCCAGGCCCCGGACGGCGACGGTGGTAGCCTGCGTGCCCGCCTGCTCGAGGCGGTCCGACGGCGGATTCGGATCGACGGACGCTCGCTGGCCGCCTTCCGCGTCGCGCTCGGACTGCTGGTGCTCGCCGACCTCGCCCGCCGCGCCCGGAACCTCCGTGCGTTCTACACCGACGACGGCGTCCTGCCGCGGGCCGCACTCGTCGAGACGACCGGTCCCCTGCACTGGTCGCTCCACCTCCTCTCCGGCGAGGCCTGGGCACAGGCGCTGCTCTTTCTCGTCGCCGGCGTCTTCGCGGCCGCACTCGTGGTCGGCTACCGCACGCGGACGGCGACGGTCGTCTCGTGGCTGCTCACGGTGTCGCTGCACAACCGCGTCCCGGACGTGCTCAACGGCGGCGACGTGCTGTTGCGGCTGTTGCTGTTCTGGGCGATGTTCCTCCCGCTCGGGACGTACTGGGCGGTGGACGCCCGGCACCGTCGCCGGGACGGGCGAGGAGCGACCGCTGGAGATGAGGATCCAGGGACGACGACCGGTGGGGATGGGGTAGCGAGTGTCGCGAGTGCGGCACTGCTGGTCCAGGTGGTGCTCGTGTACGTCACCAACGCGGCGTTCAAGTTCGGCGGCGAGGTCTGGGTCCGCGGCGAGGGCCTGCGGTACGTCTTCAGTCTCGGGCAGTTCACGGTGCTGCTCGGCGACCACCTCGGGCAGGTCCCCCTGCTACTGGACGTCCTCGACTACGTCTGGCTGGCGACGATCAGCCTCTCGTTCGCGCTCCTGTTGTTGACCGGCTGGCGCCGGGCGGGGTACGCGCTCGCGCTGATGGGGATGCACCTCGGGATGCTGGTGACGATGCAGATAGACCTGTTCCCGCTGATATCGGTCGCCTCCCTGCTCCCGTTCCTCCCGGCGGCGTTCTGGGAGGCGGTCGGCCGCTTCGAGACGCCCCGGCTGGTCTCCGCCGTCGGTCGCTGGCACCGCCGACTGGCCGACGCTCTCCCCGCAGTCAGTGTCTCGGGAGCGTCGCCGGCGCTGTCGAGGCTGGGGTCGCGTCTGCAGAGTGCGACGGCGCTCGTCTTCGTCGTCCTCGTGGTCCTCTGGAACGCCCAGTACCTCGGCGCGGCCGAGGTGGTGGGCCACGAACCGGTGCCGGAGGAGGTCGAACCGGCCCTGTACGTGACCGGAACCGACCAGTACTGGAACATGTTCGCGCCGGACCCGCTCGCGACCGACGGCTGGGTCGTCGCCCCCGGCGAACTGGCGAACGGCTCGCGGGTGGACGCCTTCCACGGCGGCGCCGTCGAGTGGGACCGACCCGCAGACGTCTCCGACACATACCCGACGGCGCGGTGGCGGAAGTACCTCGTCGGTCTGTGGCGCTACGAGACCGCCGACCGGCAGTACTTCGCGGCGTACCTCTGTGAGCGCTACGAGCGCCGCCACGGGGGCGAGCTAGAGCGGGTGACGATCTACTTCGTCGAACAGCCAACCCGCGTCGGCGTCCCGGACGAGTCGGAGCCGACGAACCGGGAGCGACTCGTCCGACACCGCTGCTGAGGCCCGGTCCGCACCGGCGGCGGGTGACCGTCAGTCCTCGGCCTCGACGCCCTCAGCCTCGTAGAACGCCTCGGGCGTCTGGTCGATGCGCTCGAAGTCGTCGTCGAAGTAGTGGTCGTGGTG
>CAZEIO010000279.1:0-1897 GCA_964512525.1 uncultured Halobacteriales archaeon | reverse complement strand
TCGTCGAGGTCGTACTCGCCGGCGACGGCGCCCGCCACGGCGTCGGCGAGCGCGGTGATGGTCAGCGAGCGGTCCGCGTCGGTGATGCCGGTGAACGTGTCGCGGTGGTTGACCGTGATGGAAAACGAGGAGCGCTCGTCGTAGTCGAGGTCGTGGGCGGCCGCGGCGGGGTGGTCCAGGGCCTCCTGGGTGAACGGGAGGTCGAAGGTCCGCGCGACGTCGTCGGGCAGGGCCACACAGACCAGGCCGCCGGCGTCGTTGCGCAGGCGGGCCACGGCGTCGGCGGTGACGGCGTCGGCGGGGTAGATCAGGTCGGTCTCGCCCTCGCGGTCGTCGGCGTCGTGGACGAGGACGGGCCGGCCGCTCCGGAACGCCTCGACGACGCGGTCGACGTCGGCGTCGGCCGTCGCGACGGCGTCGGTCTCGCCCACCCTACTCACCCCCCACCAGGACCGTGACGTGGTCGCCGTCCTCCAGGCCGAGTTCGTCCCGGAGCTTCAGCGGCGCGATGACCTCGAGCTGGTCCTCGTCGTGGTGGGTGCGCTCGGGGGCGATGACGTGAGCGCGTTCGTAGCGATCCCCGTCGCTCGTCCGGACCGTCGCCGGGTAACACACCGCGGGGCCGTACGTCCGGTCGTCGGTCTCCCAGCCGTCGATAGGGACGGGCTCCAGCGACTCCATCGCGGCACGTCGCCGGACGCTCTCCTCGCTCAGCGCGACGTTGAGCGTGCCCGCGAACGGCTCGTACTCGAGGCGGTCGCGGAACTGGCGCATGTAGCCCGACAGGGAGATGTAGTGTTTGCCCTCGCCCATCCCACCGGTGACCGTCCCGGTCAGCTCGACGCGGCGCGGCCCCTCGAACACCGAGCGGTAGTCCTCGTACTCCCGCCGGAGGACGTGCTCGCCGTCGTCGGTGATCTCGACCCACTGTCCGTCGCTGACGGTCTGGCGGGTGACCATGCCGGCCTCCTCCAGGCGCTGGAGCCGCCGGGACGCCGTCTGGTTCGAGGCGTCCAGGCGGTCGGCGAGGTCGGAACAGGAGAGCTTCAGTTCGCCGTCGATGGCGCCGTCGAGCGCCAACAGCTTCAGCGTGGCCACCTCGTCGGCGCCGACGGCGAGCGACGCGGAGTCGTTCATGTCTCCGGCTAGTCGGTCGGCCGGGATAAGGATAACGGAAACGGTACGCGTAACGCTTTCGTTACACCGCCGCCGGAGCGGACGAAACCGGCCCCGCGTTGGAAGTTGCTTCGAGCCATCGGGGCAAAAACGTGGCGGTAACGGCTCCCCCGGAGGACCGTGGTGCCCCGCCGCCGCCCGCTCAGTCCCCGACGACCGGGTCCCGCGCCCAGAAGTCGCTGTCCTTGTTCAGTTTCGGGACCCAGGTGTCCTCCGTCTTCGACAGCAGCGCCACCCGCGACGGCGGCACCTCCTTGAGCACGTCGTGGTCGGGCATGTGCTCCCGGACGGCCTCGGCGAACGCGCGGACGTCCTCGTGGTCGGGCATCGCCGAGCGGTCCAGCCGGCCCCGGGAGTGGCCCACGTGCATGTACGCCTTCAGCTCCACGAAGTCGGGCTCCGCGCGCCGGAAGAACGCGGCGTACCAGTCCGGGTCCCGCATGTTCTCGCCCTCGACCAGCGTCGTCCGCAGGACCGTCCGTGTCTCCTCTTTCTCCGCGAGGACGTCCATCGTCTCGACGAGCTTCTCCCAGGCGTCCTCTTCCATCGCCCCCACCACCTCGTCGAAGGTGGCCCGCTCGGGGGCGTCGACGGAGACGTACAGCTGAGTGGGGTCACACGCCCGCACCACGTCCGGCCGCGTCCCGTTGGTCACCAGGAACGTCGTGATGTCCCGCTCGTGGAACGCCTCGACGAGTTCCGGCAGGTGCGGGTACAGCGT
>CAZEIO010000278.1:0-1904 GCA_964512525.1 uncultured Halobacteriales archaeon | reverse complement strand
GATCGACCGGCGAGGCGGCGACGCTGAGTCACGACGAGCACGTCGCCGTCGTCGAAACCGTCGCCGAGGCGGTCGACGTGGCCGTCGTCGGCGACGCGAACGTGGGAGACCGACTCCGGCCTCCGCACGCGTCGCCGTGGGTTCGCCGGCGGGCAGACTCACCTGCACGACCGCCACCGCCTCGTCCGCCCCTGTCGGAGTGCGTGTATGGACGTGACACTGCTGGGTTCCGGTGACGCCGTCGGCGTTCCTGCTCCCCTGTGCGACTGCGAGTACTGTCTCGAGAGTGCGGAGCGTCGCCGACCGGGACTGGTCGTCGAGACGCCGGCGGCGACGGTGGTCCTCGACGCGCCGCCGGAACTCCGCACGCAACTGCACGACGCGGGCGCGACGGACGTGGACGCGGTCTTCGTCACGCACCACCACTACGACCACGTCGGCGGCCTGAACGACCTCGGCCACGCGGGGATGGGCTTCGACGCCCACGTCGGCGTGACGGGCGGCTACCTCGACCCGGACGAGTTCGACGCCGACGAGCGCCCGCCGGACCCCGAGTTCGCGGTGTACCTCACGGAGACCGCCCGGGAGCACGCCGCCGAGGCCCGCGGCCACGTCCTGAAACATCTCGACGTGCGGCCACTCGCCCACGGCGAGGCGGTTCCGGTCGGCGACCTCCGGGTGGAACCGTTTCCCGTCGAGCACGACCGCCCGGCCTTCGACACGCTGGGGTTCGCCGTCCACGGCCCCGGCGACGACCCCGCGACGGTCGTGTACGCGCCGGACATGTGGGAGTTCGGCGACACCACCGCCCACGTCGGCGCGGACCTCCTGTTCGTGGAGGGAGCGGCGCTGTTTCGTGCGTTCGGTCACGGCGACGAGGCCGACCTCCGGGCGGCGCTCTCGTCCGCCGACGCCGGCCGGACCGTCCTCCTGAACCTGAACGAACACCTCCAGCGACTGCCGACGGCCGACCTCCGCGACCGGGCGGCCGCGATGGGGTACGAACTCGGCCGGGACTTCGCGACGTACCGGGTCTGAACGGCCTGCCGTCGCCGAATCCTCCCGGCCAGGTCAGTCGCGGTCCCAGGGGTAGACGACGAGTGCCAGGATCCCCCCCACGAGCGTCAGGACGGTGAGGCCACCGACAGCCAGTGCCCACAGGGCGGCGTTGTCGTTCCCGCGTGACCGCGCGTCGCTGTACACCCAGTAGGCCAGGACGAAGGGGAGTATCAGGAAGAACAGTCCGATTATCAGCAGTTCCGGACCGCCGGGGACGCCGGGTTGGAGGACGAACATCGCTCGCTCGTTTCGCCGACGAATAAAAAACCCCTGTCAAACAGGACGAAAACACCGGGCTGCGGAGACGCCACGGGCGGCCGCGAGGACCAGACCGCCGCCGCCGAGTCTGCGGCCGCCCGCGCCGTCCCCGGTCCCCGGTGTGTCCCCGGTGACCGGAAACCGCACGCTTTTCGCCCCCGTGCCGGTACGTCCTCGTGACCATGGATCTGGACTTCGTCCCACTCGGCGAGACGGGACTGCAGACGAGCGAGATACAGTTCGGCACGTGGCGCTTCGGCAAGGAGACGCAGGAGGGCAACGTCGAGATCGGCGAGGCCCGCGCCCACGAACTCCTCGACGCCTACGAGGCACACGGCGGCCGCTTCATCGACACGGCGGACGTGTACGGCGGCGGGAAGTGCGAGGAGTGGATCGGCGACTGGCTGGCAAACCGCGACCGCGAGGAGTACACCATCGCCTCGAAGATATACTGGCAGATTCGCGAGGGTGACCCGAACAGTCGCGGGACGAACCGGAAGAACGTCCGCCACCGCATCGACGCCCTCCTCGACCGGCTCGACACCGACTACATCGACGTCCTCTACATCCACCGCTGGGACGACGAG
>CAZEIO010000277.1:0-1917 GCA_964512525.1 uncultured Halobacteriales archaeon | reverse complement strand
GGCTGGACCTCTCGCAGGCCGTCATCGTGAAGGACAACCACGTCGCCGAACTCGGTCTCGAACGGGCGACGCGGCGGATGGTCGAGCGCGTCTCCTTCGTCACGACCGTCGAGGTCGAGGTCGAACGCCCCGCGGACGCCCCGCGGGCCGCCGCCGCGGGCGCCGACGCCGTCCTCCTCGACAACATGGCCCCCGCCGAGGTCGAACGGGCCGTCGCTCGCGTTCGCGAGGCCGACGCCGGGGCGGCACTCGAGGCCAGCGGCGGCATCACGCTCGACACCGTGGCCAACTACGCCGCGACGGGCGTGGACGTGCTCTCGATGGGGTCGCTGACCCACTCGGCGCCGTCGCTCGACTACTCCTTCCGGACCGGCTGACGGCCGTCGTCAGCGGTGGAGTCCGGAGGACTCCGACGCCATCGCCTCCAGTCGCTGGACCCGGTCCACGGTGGGTGGGTGGGAACCGCCGAGGCGGGCCAGCGGTCCCGCCTGCGTGGGCGGGACGACGGTGGTCGCCGTCGTCGTGACGGCGGGGGCGTCCGCCGTTTCGCGGGCGTCGGCGGCCTGCGGGTCGGGACCGTCCAGTCGCTCGACGGCCGTCGCGAGGGCGACGGGGTCGTCGGTGATGGCCGCCGCGCCGCGGTCGGCGTCGTACTCGCGACCGCGGGCGAAGACGAGCAGTCCGGCGGTCGCGAGCGGCCGGAGGAGACCGCCGACGACGCCGGCGACGGCGGCGACGACGGCGCCGACGACGGCCTCGACGACGCTGTCGAACCGGGCGACAGCAGCGGCACCGGCGCGGGCCTGCGAGCGGAGCCGTTCGGCCCAGAACACGGGCACCAGTAGCAGGTTGACCAGCCGGAGGTCGCCGTTTGCGACGTGTGCGGTCTCGTGGGCGAGGACGGCCGCCGTCTCGGCGTCGTCGAGACAGTCGAGGAGGGCAGGCGTGACGACGACGTACGTGTCGCCGCCGCGCTCCGGCGACTCGACGACGCCGAGCTGGTCTCGCACCGTGTAGCAGAGCGGGCGGTCGTCGTCCCGGATCCGGAGTTCGGGAGCGGGCGTGTCGGCCTGTCGAGCGAGGCGGTCGAGGGTCGCCTGGTGGCCGCGCTCGGCGTCCACCGGCGGGCGCGTCTCGCCGAGGAGGCGTCGCTGGGTCGCATGGATCGACCCGGTCAGCAGCCACGTCGTGGCCGCCACGCCGCCGGTCACCGTCGCGCCGACGACCAGTCCCTCGACGGAAGGCGGGACGCTCGCGGCGACCCACGCGGGGACGGCACCGAGGAGGAGGACGAACACGCCGCCGAGCATGGTCCACGCGAGCGTCGCGACGACGTGGCCGACGGCGTACCAGAGGGCGACACTCCCCACGACGGCGACGACCACCGCCGCGGCCGACAGCGATCCCGCGACGGTCAGGCGACGCCAGCCGGTGCCTCGTTCGAGCGGGCCCATCGTGGTGTCGGCCTACCGTTCCGAGGGTCAAAAGCGTCACGCAGGTCCGACCCCGTCGCGACGGCGACAGGCCGCGTCACCGGGAGTCGGGAGCGAGCGGTCTCAGTCCGCGTCCACGAGGAGCGAAGACCCGGTCATCACCGCCGGCGGTGCGAGACCCATCGCGTCCAGAAGCGTCGGGGCGACGTCCGCGAGACCGCCCTGCCGGAGTGCGAGACCGTGGTCAGCGGCGGTGCCGTCGGCCGGCAGGAAGACGGCGGGGACGGGATTCGTGGTGTGGGCCGTGTGCGGTGCCGCGGGCGTGCCCACGTCCTCGGCGTTGCCGTGGTCGGCGGTGACGAGGACGTCGGCACCCGCCGCCCGCAGTGCCGGGACCAGACGGTCGAGTTCCTCGTCCACGGCCGCGACGGCCGCGCGGGCGGCGTCGAAGTCGCCGGTGTGGCCGACCATGTCCGGGTTGGCG
>CAZEIO010000276.1:0-1934 GCA_964512525.1 uncultured Halobacteriales archaeon | reverse complement strand
CTGCCAGCCGACGTCGTCGGTGTCGTCCACGAACGTCTCGTAGTCGTACACGCCGTAGAAGGCCGCCCCGGCGCGGAAGCGGTCGCTGTTGCCGAGGGCGTTCACCGTCATCAGGCCGCCGCCGCTGCCGCCGTAGATGGCCGCGCGGTCGCCGTCAGCGGCGTCGTAGGCGTCGGCACACGCGTCCGCGGCCGCCACCACGTCGTCGAGGTCGCCGCCGCCCCAGTCGTCGTCGTTCGCCATCCGGAACTCCCGCCCGTAGCCGTCCGACCCCCGGTAGTTCGGGAGGACGACGGCGTAGCCGAGGGCGGCGACGTAGGCCGCGCGGTGGTCGAACTGCAGGGCGTCGAACGCGGTGGGACCGCCGTGGGGCTTCACCACGACGGGCACCGAGTCGGGCGCGGCGTCCTCGTCTGGCGGGTACACGACCGCCTGTATCTCCCGGCCGGCAGAGTCGTAGGTGATAGTCTCCGGGGCCGGCAGGCGGTCGCCGACGCCGGCCGTCTCGCCGGGCGACAGGCGGTCGCCGCTCGCGAGGTCCCGCACCGCCGGGACCGATGTGGGCGAACCGTGCGTGCCGATCACCCGCCCGTCGTGGAAGCGCGGCGCCGTGACGAACGCGGGGTCGGTCAGTACCTCGGCGTCGCCGGTCGTGCCGTCCTCGGCGACCGGGAGGACGCGAGCGTCCACCGCGGCGTCCCGGGTGACGGTGACGGCGAGACGGTCGCCCTCGGCCGACCACGCGGGGTCCGCGACCTCCGCCTCGGGGTGTTCGTACAGCGTGACGGGTGCCTCGTGGTCGCCGCCGGCGAGGTACACCGCGTCGAAGCCCGTGCCGTCGTGGACGAACGCCACCTCGTCGGTGCCGGGCCGCGGTCGAGGACTCGCCGCGCGGACGCCCGCCTCGTGGAACACCGTCTCGCTCTCGCCGCCCAGTCCCACAGCGACGAGTGCCGTCTCGTAGTCGAACAGGTCGCGGTGCGTGGAGCGGAGAGCGAGAATCCGGTCGCCCTGCCACCGGGGGTCGCCGTACAGGTGGTCGTCGTCGGCCAGTGCGCGGAGGCGGTCACCGTCGGGCGAGACGACGGCCAGACTCGCCCGGGAGAAGTGGTCGGTGACGAGGGCTATCCAGTCGCCGTCGGGCGACCACGAGACGACCTGGTCGGGGTCGTCGTAGTTCGTCAGTTCGGTCGTCGCGCCGGTGTCGGCGTCCACCACCGCCGCCGTCCCGTCGGCCGTGACGTACGCTATGCGGTCGCCGTCGGGCGACCAGTCGAACCACTGCGGGTCACCGCGGCCGTACCGCATCGCCACGATACCCTCGCTGGTGAGGCGCACGTCGCGGTCGTCGTCCAGCAACCAGAGGTCGATCTGTCCCTCGCGGGACTTCGCGTAGGCCACGCGGTCGCCGTCGGGGGCCGGCACCGCCTGCACCGCCCGGTCCGCCGCCGCGAGGTCCGCCAGGAGACCGTCCAGACTCGTGTCGCGCATGTCACGCCTGTACATACACTCCCCTCGCCACCGCGTGGCCTATACCTACTGGAAGGGGAACCAGCGGGGTGGCGGCGAGCCTCGTGACTTCCACTCGGCATGACGGGTAGGCGAAGTCTGCGACGGGCGGGCGATTCTCACTCCGTGAGATAACTCACTATCTCGTCACCGTCGTCGGTCGTCGCGTAAATTCGTCCCTTTGATCTGTTTTCGGTCAAACACTCGACCAAGCCCTTCTCCGAGAGTTCCGTGAGTGTATTCGAGACGTGACTGAGACGAAGGTCCAACTCCTCAGAAAGATCCGAGGGTGTCTTGGGTGTCTCGGAGAGAGCGATCATCACGCTCGATCGATAGTTGCTCGCCTTTACGAATCCGTAGGTGTCCCAGTCCATTTGTTATACCAGAACGGCGACCGTATCGTAATTCTATTGTTACAATGTAAT
>CAZEIO010000275.1:721-1945 GCA_964512525.1 uncultured Halobacteriales archaeon | reverse complement strand
TTTCCGAGGAGCTCGTCGCCCGACATCCGGGGCATGCGTCTGTCGAGGAGCGCGACGTCGACCTCCTCGGCGATCTCCTCGAGGGCCTCGGAGCCGCTCGTGGCCGTTCGGACGTCGTACTCGGTCGCCAGCTGTGTCGAGTAGAGCTCGGCGAGGTCGGCCTCGTCGTCGACGACGAGCACCGTCGCGTCGGGACGGTCCGTCACCGGGACCCCTCCGCCGACCCGCCACCCGCCCTGGTTGACGCCCGGCGACCGAGTCGAGACCGGCCCCCCTTTCGCTCCGTTCTCCGACCATATGCCCACATTCGGGCGTCGGTGTAAAAGTCTCTCGCCGGTTCTGGTCAACGGTCCACGCCGAGTTCGTCCGCCAGCGCGAACAGCGGCTCGACGTCGGTCTCGGCGTACCGGGTTAACAGCCGCTCCAGCGCCGGGCGGTCGCCCTCGACGTACGCCGCCCCGAGCACCTCGCCGACGTGGCGCCCCGCGACGGTCTCGCCCTCCACCCGCTCGACGAGCTCCGGATCGACCGCGAAGTCGGCGTACCGCGTCTCCGGGACCTCGACGCCACACCACGCGCAGGCCCGCTCGAACCGGGGGAACCGGCCGTCGAACTCCCGGTCCGAGAACCGGTGGCCCGCGACCGGCGCGAGGTCGCGGTGGTCGGCGAACAGGTCGTCGACCGTCGCCGGCAGGTCCGGATGCGCGTCCGCGAGCCGGCTCGCCCACTCGCGCAGGTGGACGGCGTCGAACCCCGACCCGTTGTAGGTGAGCGTCCGATCGAACCCGCGCTCGGTCGCCCACTCGCCGGCGCGGCGAACGAGCTCCGCCGTCGCCGCGTCCGACCAGTCGCCCGTCCGGAAGTGGACCGTCGTCTCCACCGGCGCGTCGGGCCCCGGCCGGTGTCCGAGCGCCACCGCGACGAGCTCGAAGTAGTCGGTGTCCTCGAAGTCGCCGTACCCGGGCGTGTCGAACGGACTCGCCGTCTCGATGTCGAGCGCGAGCGTCGCCATCACTCGTCGCCCAGGCCGAGGAGGCCCTCGGGCGCGCCGCCCGCGTCCCCGCCCCCTGTCGGACCGCGTCGGTCGCCGATCAGTGCGGTCTCGACCACGCTCAGCGCGGCCTGTGCGCTGCAGGCCGCGACCAGGAGCCCGGCGAACTGGACCAGCGCGACCGCGACGAACCCGGCGTCGTAGACGAGCGGCGACACCGCGAGCCACACCCC
>CAZEIO010000275.1:0-711 GCA_964512525.1 uncultured Halobacteriales archaeon | reverse complement strand
CGGTGGTCCGAACGGACTGCAGGCTGTTGGTGGCGAAGGCGAACGCCACGAGGCCCGACACGGCGACGCTCCCCGTGAGCGACGCGGGCGCGCGGACGACCACGACGCCGACCGATGCGACCAGCGCCGCCACGGCGGCGACCACGGCGGCGGCGGCGGTGAACCGCGAGGCGTACATGGCCGGGGGCAGGAGCGGTCGTCATATAGTCCCGTCGCAAGCCGCGCGCCGGTCTCCAGTCAGCCGGGCGGCTGACGGGTCACAAGCCTTTTTCTCGGTCACCGAGTGTATCGTCGCGATGGCGTCGCTCCCGGACCTGCTCGGAGACCTGACGACTGATGTCGACTACGTGTTCCTGTTCTCGCCGAGCAGTGCCGAACACGATCGGTTCGCCGACGCCGACGGGATCGAGGCCGTCGTCGTCGCCGGCGAGAACGACCACGACGCCGACCGGTTCGTCGAGCTCCCGCTCCCGTTCGACAACGTCCGTGACCGCGTCCGGTTCGGGATCGAGGGCGCGCTCACGCGGGAGATCGTCGAGGTGGGCGACACGGTCGCCTGCTCGGTCGCCGTGTTCGACGGCAGCACCGACGCCCTGATCCGAACCCGCGTCGACGACTCCCACCGGACCGGGATCTACGACCTGTTCGTCAACTCCCGGGCCGACCCGGGGGTCATCCGCGACGTGTTCGAGGTGGCGATCGAACTCGGAA
>CAZEIO010000274.1:0-1998 GCA_964512525.1 uncultured Halobacteriales archaeon | reverse complement strand
TTCGCTCACGTCACGCTGGTCCCCTACTCGAAGAACGGCGAACAGAAGACCAAGCCCACCCAGCACTCCGTGAAGGAACTGCGGTCCATCGGTCTCCAGCCGGACGCCCTCGTCGGGCGGTGTGGCGACCGCCTCGCGGACGCCACGAAGGAGAAGATAGCCCTCTTCTGTGACGTGCCCACCGAGGCCGTCTTCTCGAACCCGGACGTCGAGGACGTGTACGAGGTCCCCCTCGTCGTCGAGGACGAGGGTCTCGACGAGTACGTCATGGACCGACTCGGTCTCGCCGACCGCGCCCTCTCCCACGCCGACCGCGCGGACCGCTGGCGACGGCTCGTCACGCAGGAGACGACCGTCGCGGTCGACGTCGCCCTCGTCGGCAAGTACGACCTCGAGGACGCTTACATGTCCGTCACGGAGGCACTGAAACACGCCGGCCTGGAGCGCGGCGTCGAGGTGAACGTGCTGTGGGTGGACTCCGACGAGATGACCGCGGCGCACGAGGACCGCCTCACGGCGGCGGACGGGGTGGTCGTCCCCGGCGGCTTCGGCTCGCGTGGCACCCGCGGCAAGATTCGCGCCGTCACGTACGCCCGCCGCAACGACGTGCCCTTCCTCGGACTCTGTCTCGGCTTCCAGATGGCCGTCGTCGAACACGCCCGGTCGGTTCTCGGTCTCGACGGCGCCCACTCGGCCGAGATGGACCCCGAGACGCCCCACCCCGTCATCGACCTCCTGCCCGGCCAGCGCGAGCGCGACGACATGGGTGCGACGATGCGGCTGGGTGCCCACGAGACGGCCATCGAACCGGGCACGCTCGCCCACGAGATATACGGCGCCACGGTCTGCACGGAGCGTCACCGCCACCGGTACGAGGTGAACCCCGAGTACCGCGACCGCCTGACGAAGGCGGGAATGGTCTTCTCCGGGCACGCCGGCGAGCGCATGGAGATTCTCGAACTCGAACACCACCCCTACTTCGTCGGCACGCAGTTCCACCCGGAGTTCCGCTCCCGGCCCGGCCGGGCGTCGCCGCCGTTCGTCGGTCTCCTCGACGCCATCAGCGGCGACCTCGACCGCCGGGCGGCCGTCACGGGCGACCGGGAGAGCGCGCCGCGTCCCGACGGCGGCGACGGGGACGGGGAGGTGGAGGCCTGATGGTCGATCCCGAGACGTTCGTCGAGGACGCGATCGCGGAGATTCGCGACCAGGTGGGCGACGGCAACGCGGTCATCGCCCTCTCCGGCGGCGTGGACTCCTCGGTGGCGGCCGCCCTCGGGTACGAGGCCATCGGCGACCGTCTCACGCCGGTGTACGTGGACACCGGTCTGATGCGGAAGGGCGAGACCGAGGAGATACGCTCGACGTTCGGCTACATGGATTCGCTGCGAATCCTCGACGAGCGCGACCGCTTCCTCGACGCTCTCGCCGGGGTCACCGACCCGGAGCGCAAGCGCGAGATCATCGGCGAGGCGTTCATCCGCGTCTTCGAACGCGAGGCCCGGGACGTCGCCGCGGACTACCTCGTGCAGGGGACCATCTACCCCGACCGCATCGAGAGCGAGGGCGGGATCAAGTCCCACCACAACGTCGGCGGTCTGCCCGACGTCGTGGACTTCGAGGGCATCGTCGAACCCGTCCGCGACCTCTACAAGGACGAGGTCCGCGAGGTGGCTCGCGAACTCGACCTCGCGATGAGCGAGCGGATGCCGTTCCCCGGTCCCGGTCTGGCCGTCCGCGTCGTCGGCGAGGTGACAGCAGAGAAGCTGCGGGTCGCCCGCGAGGCCAACCACGTCGTCGAGGAGGAACTCGACGAGTACGACCCGTGGCAGGCACTCGCCGCCGTCCTCGGCCGTGCCACCGGCGTCAAGGGCGACAACCGAGTCCACGGCCACGTCGTCGCCGTCCGTTCCGTCGAGTCCCGCGACGGCATGACCGCCCGCGCACAGGACATCGACTGGGAGACGCTCCAGCGCATCCAGTCACGCATCACCGGGG
>CAZEIO010000273.1:0-2011 GCA_964512525.1 uncultured Halobacteriales archaeon | reverse complement strand
CACCCTGACGAAACTCGTCCGCAAGGGCCACGACGTTCGCGTCCTCCCGCCGGTGCTGTTCGGCGGCGCTCAGATCGTCCGCAACCGCGAGGGGGTCCTCTCGGCGGCGACCGAACCGCGGAAAGACGGCATCGCGACCGGCTACTGAACGGCCCGGACGCCCACGCAACGGCGACCGACGGCCCCCCTGGAGCCGGAGCCGGCCCGTGTGTCGCCGGGTGCCCCGACACCAGATACTTGCTTTCGGCGGCACAGACGGGGAGCATGGCGACGTTCGAATTCGGATGGCTCGGGCTGGTGCTGGTGATGGTGAGCGGTGGCCTCGGGGCCGTCGGACTGCTGCCGCTTCTGGGGATCGGACCGGACGCCGACGACCGGAGCGACCAACTGCGGGCGTTCGTCGTGTTCTTCGTCGCCCTCTCGAGTCTCGCGGCCGTCGCGGCCGCCGCCGTCTGATTCCACGGCGTCCGACCGCCACACGGTCTCCGTCACCGTCACGATATTGATGCCGCCGGCCGTAGCCGGGGTCATGGCATCCGACGACGGGGGCGGCGTCGAGTCGCCCGACCTCGACCCGGCAGACGCGATGACCGTCGAAGACGACCGCTTTCACGACGGCAACGTGGCAATCGTGACCGGCGCCGCCAGTGGCATCGGCCGCGCGACGACGCTCGCGCTCTCGACGAACGGTCTGCGGGTCGTGGCGACGGACGTGGACGCCGAGGGCTTGGCCGAGACGGCGAGCATCTGTGAGGAGAGCGACACCGCCGGCCCGGTCCACACCGTGACGGCCGACCTCGCGACGGACGCCGACGTAGAGCGACTGGTCGAGACCGCCGCGGACCACGGCCGGGTCTCGTACCTCGCGAACGTCGCCGGGATGCAACACATCGCCTCGATCGCGGCGTTCCCGATGGAGCAGTACGACCTGATGCAGCGGGTGATGCTCCGGGCACCGGTGTACCTCACGCAACTGTGCTGGCCGCACTTCCGGGGCGAGGGCGACGGCGAGCGGTTCGGCGTCGTCGGCAACATGGCGTCGGTCCACGGCCACTACGTCACCCGTGACAAGGTGGCGTACAACGTCGCGAAGTTCGGTCTCCGCGGCCTCACGCAGTCCATCGCCGCGGAGGGTGAGGGTGACGTCCGCGGGTTCTCCATCTCGACGGGGTACGTCGCGACGCAACTCGTGACGGACCAGATAGCCGACACCGCCGAAGAGCGGGACATCTCCGAGCGCGAGGTGGTCGAGGACGTGATGCTCGGCCAGGCCCGCACCAAGGAGATGATGGCACCGATCGACGTGGGCAACCTCTATGCCTTCGGCTTCTCCGAGCACGCCCGCCACCTCAACGGCGGTGACCTCCTGTTCGACGGCGGCTACGCCACCACTTACGAGTGATCGGGGGCGGTGTGTGGACGACCCGAGATGGCGTCCCCCCGAGGTAGGCACTCGTAGTGTGGCGGTGTGTGGGTGCGGGCGGTCGCGGGGGCGGTGCAGTAGCGGCGGCGGAGGTCGAGTGCAGTGGACCGCGAGTGCAGTGGATCGCGAGTGGGGTGGATCGCGAGTGCCGGCGGCGCTCGCGCCTTTTTTGCTCCAGCTTTTTTCGCGAGCGGTGGCCTCCGGCCACCCGAGAGAAAAAGGTGGCTAGTAGAACTCCCGGACCAGGTCGGTGGCGTCCTCGGGGGCGCCGTCGGGGATGTCGGACATGTCGGCGTCGAGACCGTGGGCCTCGCTGTAGGGGACGGAGTCGGGGTCCTGGTAGAGGATGCCCTGGTACTCGTGGTCGGGGTCGAGGATGCGGTCCTTGGCCTGGTCGAAGTCGGCGGTGTCGTGGTCCATGTCCTCGTCCTCGTTGATGTCCACGAGCGAGCCGCGGAAGTACTCGTAGGTGTCCACGTCGTTGAACGTCACGCAGGGCGAGAAGACGTTGACGAAGCCGAAGCCGTCGTGTTCGATCGCCTTCTGGACGATCTCGGCGTGGCGCTGGGCGTCGGAGGAGAACGTCTG
>CAZEIO010000272.1:0-2013 GCA_964512525.1 uncultured Halobacteriales archaeon | reverse complement strand
GACCGTGGCTGAGGTGGCCGCCGTGGTCGAGCGACAGCGAGAGGATGCGGTCGCCGGGGTCAAGGGCCGCGAAGTACACCGCCTGGTTGGCCTGCGTCCCGGAGTGTGGCTGGACGTTGACGTGCTCGGCCCCCCAGAGTTCCTTCGCTCGCTCGACCGCGAGTTCCTCGACGGTGTCGGCGTGTTCACAGCCCGCGTAGTACCGCTTGCCGGGGTAGCCCTCGGCGTACTTGTTGGTCAGCGTCGATCCCTGCGCCTGCAGGACGGCCTCACTGGCGTGGTTCTCGCTCGCGATCAGTTCGAGCGTGTCGCGCTGGCGGTCGGTCTCCGCCCGGAGTGCGTCGGCGACGACCGGGTCCGTCTCGCGGACCGCGTCGAGTGCTACCGCACCGTCGTCGGCCGACCCCTCCGTGTCCTCCATTCCAGTGCCCATACGACTAGGAGGGGGAGCCGACTCAAAAGCGTGTCCGTGGACGCCGTCCGGCCGCGACCGGACCCCACCACGTATAAGCCGTCTCGGTCGTTCCGTACTGGCAGATGACGGGGCCGGACACGACGACCCTGCCGGACGAGGGGCCCGACGGAGAGCGGAGGCCGTCCGTCGGCGACGACCCCATCGGCGTCGTCAGGGTGCCGCCGACGCCCGCCGGCCTCGCGTCCGCGCTGTCGGTGTCACACGCCGCACACCGGACGACCGGTCCCGACAGGAGTCACCCGTCCCGGCGGGGGCACCCACCCCTCGTCCGCGTCGGCGAGGAGTGGGACGTTCCGGCGGCGGTGGCGGCGGCCGCCGCCGACACCGGCATCGAGATCGTCGCGCCGCGGGCCTTCGAGCCGCTGTTCGTCCTCGCCCCCCTCGCACACTACCTCCAGGCCGACGTCACCGTCGCCGACCGGGAGACGCCGGTGTTACGCGCGCCGGCGGCGGGCGTCGAGCGGTCGCTGCCGAAGACCCCCGACCTGGAGCGGGCGACGGCACGGCTCCTGCGGCGGGTGTTCTTTTTCGACTGTCTGGTGCGGGACCCGGACCACCCGGCGGCGCTCGCAGAGACGAGTCTGCTCGACCCACTCGAACTGGACGCCGAGCGGTTGCGGGCGGCGACGCCGGCGGAGCGACTGCGGACGTACGCCGCGGTGCCCCACGCAGCGGTGGAGCGACGGCTGCCGGACTGGCACCTCGCGACGTACGTCGCCCCGACGCCGGCGAACGTCGAGACCCTCCCGTACCTGCTGGACGACCTCGCCCTCGTCGCCGGGCCACGCACCTCGGAACTCGATGGTGCGGACCTCGTCGAGCGGTCGCTGGGCGGATTCTACCGCGGCGCCGGCCGGGTGGCGACCGTGGACGTGGTGGAGTCGGACCGCCGGCCGGCACGCGTCCACGGCTGGCTGGCCGACGGCGTCCCCATCGACGTGTTCGACTCGCACCCGCAGGCGTACCGCAACCGGGGGCGGTACGACCGGGACGGCCCGACGCGGGTGGTGGTGGTGCTCAACGACGAGCGCATGTACGACGAACACGACGACGTCGGGGAGATATACCGCGAGCGGGCCGACGAGATGCCGCTCTCGGTCGAGGTCCACGAGCACCTGTCCACGGAGCGACTCGCCCGGGTGTTCGAGCGGGGTGGCGACCTCGTCCACTACATCGGTCACTGCGAGGCGGAGGGGTTGCGCTGCCCGAACGGCCACATGGCGGCCAGCGACCTGCAGGAGTGCAACGCCCGCACGTTCTTTCTGAACGCCTGTGGCTCCTACTACGAGGGCCGGGGACTGGTCGAGCGGGGGGCGGTGGCCGGCGCCATCACCTTCTCGCGGGTGCTCGACGAACACGCGGCCACGGTCGGGTCGGCCTTCGCCCGGCTCCTCGTCCACGGCTTCTCGGTCGAGCGGGCACTCCAACTCGCCCGGCGGCGCATCATGATGGGCAAGGACTACGCCGTCGTCGGCGACGGCACCCACGCGCTGACACAGAGCCACAGCATCGTCCCGCAGACGTTCACCGTCACCGAC
>CAZEIO010000271.1:0-2042 GCA_964512525.1 uncultured Halobacteriales archaeon | reverse complement strand
ACCCAGCCGACGACGTCGTCCCCGACGGTGGCGACGAAGAACATCCGCGACTCCACCTCGTCGTTGCGGAGGATGGTCTCCTCGTGGTCGAGGACGGCCGCCACGCTCTCTGCCTCGATGTAGGTGCCCTCGTCGGCCACCTGCCGGATGACCCCCACCAAGCCCGAGAGGTCCGCCTCTCGGGCCGCGCGAATGGTGAAATCGAAGCCGTCGTCGTGGAACTCCTCGTCCTCGCCCCCATCGATGGCGACCCGCAACCTCCCATCGACCTCCTCGACGAGGCCGTCGCGTCGAAGGATGGCAACGTGGTGCCTGAACCCCCGTTCGTCGATACCGAGGGCCTCCCGCACGGCCTCGGGCGCCATCGCCCCCCGGCGGTCGAGGCAGTCGTAGATGGCTGCCCGGTCCGCGTCCTCTACCGGCAGTCGCTCCCTGGAGGCCATGCTAGCGGTTCACTACCGCGGCATCCGGCAAAAGCGTGTGGGTGCCCAGGGCCTACTCCGGAACCCCGGTCAGCGTCCGCGCGACGGCGACGACATCGTGCGTGTCGAGGAGTACCTCTGCGGCCTCTCGCACCGTCGTCCGGGGGTTCACGGTCACGCCGTGACAGGCGGCGTACAGTTCGAGGTACGCGTTCGTGGCCTCGTGGAGGGCGGCGAGTTCGTCCGCCGAGAAGGCCGTCCACCCCTCGCCGGCGTGGGCCTCGACGTACACCGCGACGACCGGGCCGAGTCCGTCACGGCAGTACGCGAGCGCACGGTCCTCGTTCGGCGGGGCGACCGGTTCGTCGAACTCCGCGCGGTCGCGCTCGGCCCGGGCCGCGACTCGCTCCACGCGC
The DNA here is from genome assembly GCA_964512525.1 of uncultured Halobacteriales archaeon. Lineage (GTDB taxonomy): Archaea > Halobacteriota > Halobacteria > Halobacteriales > SW-7-71-33 > SW-7-71-33. The sequence goes on along the minus strand of CAZEIO010000271.1, from coordinate 1,204 downwards.
TCTGCGTGCGGTGACGGCCCCCTGTCTGCGGGCGCGTCGCCGGGTTCGGGGAGGTCACGCCGCGGGTCGCTCTCGCCGGCGAAGCGTCGCATCCGGTCACCCCTCCTCGAAGGAGACGCCCTTCCCGCCGCGCGGGTGCTCCCACTCCGTGTCCGCGACCACCGCACAGGTGCCACACTCGACGCAGGGCTGGGTGTCGAGACTCACGACCCGGCGTTCGCGGCCGTCACGGGTCACCGTCTCCTCGCGGTAACAGCCGCCGCCGAAGTCACTGGCCGAGACCGGACAGGCCGTCACCGCCACGCCCGACGCCGCCCACGACTCGTCGCGCAACTCGATGTGGGGGTTGCCGACGTCGGTGTCGTAGGTGAGCGCTCCGATGCGCTCGCCCAGGTCCGGCGGTTCGACGTGGCTCTCTCCCTCGACCGTCCGGCCGAGTTCCTCGGCGAGCACCGTCGGCAGGGTGACGTACGGCGTCCGGATGTCGGGCATCATCTGCATCGCGAGCGGCGAGTTGTACGCCCGCTCGACCAGACCGAGTCGGTCCGCGACCCGCGTGGCCGCGCGGCCCACGGCCGACGTCGCGAGGGCGTCACTCAGCCGCGAGACGGCGTCTGCCTCGGCGAACCGGGCCACCCGGCGGTACGGCGCGGGCCGCAGGTCTGCCATCACGCCCTCCTCGTGGAGCCTGTGCTCGTACCGCTCGCCGGCCGCGTGGGGGTCGCCGCGCGACCGGACCTCGACGAACGCCTCCGCGGCGAGGGCGCCCGCCGTCACCGCGTGGTTCATGCCCTTGATGATCGGTCCCTGCGCCTGCATCTGTCCGCCGGCGTCGCCGACGAGGACCAGTCGGTCGCTGTGTGGCGACGGGTGGGCGGCCTTCTTCGAGTCGGGCACCAGTTTCGCGGCGTACTCTCGCTCGGTGTACTGCTCCCCGATCCAGTCCGCGAGCAGCGGGTGCGTGAGGAGCGAGTCGAGCAGTTCGTGCGGTTCGGCCTCCTCCGCGGCGATGGAGTCGAGGTGGAAGACGGTGCCGATCGAGAGCGACGCGGCGTTCGTGTAGAGGAAGCCGCCGCCGCGGACGCCGTCGAACAGGTCGCCCGAGAAGAGGTGTGCCTCGCCCTCGTCGTCGGCCACGTCGAACCGGTCGGCGATGGTCTCGGGCGGCACGTCCACGACCGCCTTGACGCCCTGGAACCACTCG
>CAZEIO010000270.1:0-2044 GCA_964512525.1 uncultured Halobacteriales archaeon | reverse complement strand
ACCCCGGACCGCCGCTCGGGCCGGAACTCGGGCCGACGCCGGTGGACGTGCAGGCGGTCGTCCAGGAGATAAACGACCAGACGGCGGCGTTCGACGGCACCGAGGTGCCCGTCACCGTCGAGTACGAGGACGACGGCTCGTTCGGCATCGACGTGGGCGTCCCGCCGACAGCGTCGCTCATCAAGGACGAGGCCGGCTTCGAGACGGGCTCCGGAGAGCCACAGGAGGAGTTCGTCGCGGACCTCACCGCCGAGCAGGTCCGTCAGATAGCCGAACAGAAACTCCCCGACCTGCTGGCGTACGACCTCAAAAACGCCGCGAAGGAGGTCGTCGGCACCTGCACCTCCCTCGGCGTGACTATCGAGGGGAACGACCCCCGGGAGTTCAAGCGGCGGATAGACGAGGGCGAGTACGACGACGTGTTCGCGGACGAAGCGACAGCGTAGTCCGCGACTGCCAGCGAGGCGAGTGAAGCGAGTCTTGCGCTGTGTTCGCCGAGGAGGCGTCGGCGTAGGTCGCCGACGAGGTAAACGCCAAGAGACGGGAGCGAAGCGAGCGTTTTCGTCGTACTCGCGGACGAAGCGACGGCGTGGGCAGCGACTGCCGGCGAGTCTCGCGCCGTGTTTCTGGACGACCGGTCGGTAGCGGCCGACCGGGCGAGACGTACAGACCGTTACTTGACGCCCGGATTGGTCACGGCTCCCTCGGCGGCGGAGCCGAAGTCCCGGCCGTACTTCGCGAGGACGCCCGACTCGTACGTGGGGTCGGGCGCGTCGCGTTCGTCGAGGCGACGCGCTATCTCGCCGTCGGGGAGGGCCACCTCGAGCCGCCGCTCCGGGACGTCGATCCGGACGACGTCACCGTCCTCAAGGGCGGCGATGGGACCGCCGACGTACGCCTCCGGGGCGACGTGACCGATCATCGGCCCGCGGGTCCCCCCGGAGAAACGGCCGTCGGTGAGTAGCGCGACGTCATCCTCGTGGCCCTGCCCGACGACTGCCGCGGTGACGCCGAGCATCTCCCGCATACCCGGCCCACCGCGGGGACCCTCGTTGCGGACGACGATCGTGTCGCCGGACTGGACGTTGCCGGCCTGGACCCACGACATCGCCGCCTCCTCGCCCTCGAAGACGCGGGCGGGGCCCTCGTGGCGATGGGTGTCGTCGCCGGTCACCTTCAGCACCGCGCCGTCCGGCGCGAGGTTCCCCTCCAGCACCTTTATCGCGCCCTCGGCCTGCTTTGGGTCTTCGACGGGGGAGAGGAACTCGGCATCGACGGTTCCCTCGGGGGGGAGTGCGCCGGTCGCCTCCAGGTGGGCGAGTTCCTCGGCTATCGTTCGTCCGGTGACCGTCGCGGCGTCGCCGTGGAGGAGACCGGCCGACAGCAGTCGGCGGACCACGACCGGCACCCCACCGACCTCGTGGAGGTCGTTCATCACGTGGGTCCCCCCGGGCTGGAGGTCGGCTATCTTCGGGGTGCGCCGCGAGATGGCGTCGAAGTCGCCGACGTCGAGGTCGATCCCGGCCTCGGCAGCCAGCGCGAGGAGGTGGAGCACGCCGTTGGTGGAGCCGCCGACGGCCGTCAGGACGGCGACGGCGTTCTCGAAGGACGCCCGCGAGAGGACGTCCGAGGGTCGTCGGTCGGCCTCGACCACCTCCACCGCGAGTTCGCCCGCCCGGCGGGCGACCTCGTAGCGACCCTCGTCCTCGGCGGGCGGGGAGGCACTGCCGAGCGGCGCCAGCCCCAGCGCCTCGGACACCGACGCCATCGTGTTGGCAGTGAACATCCCCGCACAGGCGCCGGCACCGGGGCAGGCGTTGCGCTCCAGTTCGTCGAGTTCCGCGTCGCTCATCTCGCCCGTGGCGTGGGCGCCGACTCCCTCGAACACCTGTACGATCGTCACCTCCCGCCCCTCGTGTTCGCCGGGCATGATCGACCCGCCGTAGAGGAACACCGAGGGCAGGTCCGTCCGGATCGACGCCATCATCATCCCGGGGAGGTTCTTGTCGCACCCCGCGACGGTGACGAGCGCGTCCAGCCGCTC
>CAZEIO010000269.1:0-2074 GCA_964512525.1 uncultured Halobacteriales archaeon | reverse complement strand
CGAGCGGAACCGGACCGGGGTCGAGGGGCTGTACGCCGCCGGCCGGCTCGCCGAGCGGTACCACCAGGCGGTCGTGGCCGCGGGCGACGGGGCGCGGGCGGGCGTCACCGTCGTCCACGACGCGGACCCCGACTTCTACCACGACTGGACCGTCCCCGAGGGCTACTTCACCAACCGCGGGCGCGAGGTGCCGAAGGGCTGTGAGGAGATCGACGACGCGGAGCGGCTCCGCCGGGAGCGGGCGAGCCTCGGGGCGCTGGAGCGGTACCTCGACGAGCCACGCGGCGACGGACCCGTCCAGCACCCGTCGGCCCGGTCGGAGGACTGATCGGGGCGACAGCACGACCGCGCCGCGTCACCGCGGCCGGCGAGCGTGTGCGGCGGCCCGGCGGCGACATCGCCGGATACTTTTGGCTGGCCTAAATCCGTCGGATCATGGCGAGCGCGGACGCGGCGGCGAGCGTCGACGCGCTGTACCGTGAAGTGGCGGCGCTCGACTCCTACGAGCCGACGCCCCGGGTCATGGCGCTGTTCGATCGGCTGACCCGTCGCGTGCTGACCGGAACCGGATCCCTCGGGCTCGAGCCGGCGGAGATCGAGGAGCTCCGGGCCGCGGGGGCGGCCTACGAGTGTCGCCTCGAGGAGCACTGGAGCCGACGGATCGCGACCGCCGACGACCCGCGCGCGGAGCTCGAGCGGTTCCCGCTGCTCGTCGGGGGCGGGCCGCTGCCGCTCTCGACGCTCATCCAGGTGATCGACCACGGGTGGGACGTCACGGTGATCGACCGCGACCCCGCGGCGGTGGCCGGCGCGCGCGACGTCGCCGACGGGCTGGGACTCGATCTCGACGTCCGAGAGATCGACGGCGCCGACGTCGACTACGCCGGCCACGACCTGATCCACGTCGCCGCGCTCGTCGGCCTCGACGGCGACATCGACGTCCTCGAGCGGATCCGCGAGACGGCCGACCCCGGGACGCCGCTGTTCACCCGGACGGTGAGCGGTCGGCGACGCGTCCTCTACCCGCCACTCCCCGACGAGGTGTACGACTGGTTCGACCACGGGGAGACGGTCGACCCGCCGGCGGGCGTGGTCAACTCCTCGGCGAGCTTCGAGGTCTGACGCGGATCGAAAGGTCGAAGCGATCGGAGCCGACCCGACGACGTGATGGCCGACGGCACGATCACCGTCGAGGAGTACGGCGACGGGACGCGCTACGCGCTCGTGACCGACGACGAGCGGGTCGCAGTGGTCGAGGGGACGGCCCTGCCACCGGGGACTGACCCCGACGACCCGGACCCGCCGGACGTGCTGGTGCACGACGCGCCGGCACAGACCGACGAGCTGGCGGGACGGCGGATGCGGGCTCGCGGCGACGAGGCGACGGTCGCCGCGCTGGCGACGACGACCGGCGGCGACGGCCTCTTCGACGACCTCCTCGGCATCTCGATGGAGGGGACGGCGGCGCTGAACGCGGGGTGGCAGCCGCTCGACGACGTCGGCCTCGTCGGCGACGCGACCGTCGTCGCGGGGACGGAGGCGGCCGGCGGGCCGGTGCTCGTCATGCAGGCGGGCGACGACCGGCTCGTCCACGCGAGCCCGCGGGCGGTCGACGGGCTCGACGAGGCGCTCGACGACCTCGGGCTCGACCCGACGACCGCCGACGTCCACGTCCGCGGGACGGACGCCGAGCGCGTCGACGTCGACGAGGCGCTGGCGGCCGCACAGTCCGGGGATACCCGGGCGCTCGACGGGGGCGACGACGCGGCCGGGGCGGAGCGCGACGGCGAGGAGGGGATCGGGGGCGACCCCGCGTCCCGGTAGGCAGGCAGTCGGGTGCGGAGAGGCCAAACTCGACGGGAGGCCGACGGGAGGAAGCGGCAGCGGTCGGGTCCTGGTCGTTCCGGGTTCGGTCCGAAGAGAACGGGCGCGACGGGGTCTCCTCGGATCCTCGACAGAATTGGGGTATCCAAGTCTTCTCGCGCCGGCTGTGGTCGGGTCGTCGGCGGTTCGTACCCGACAATGGACCTCGAACCGATCGACCCCGAGACGGCGCTCGAGTTGTACCTCGCGG
>CAZEIO010000268.1:0-2092 GCA_964512525.1 uncultured Halobacteriales archaeon | reverse complement strand
TCTCGTCCACGTCGAGGTCCGTCGCGAGTCGCCGCAACAGCGTGGACTTGCCGGCGTTCGTGTAGCCCGCGAGGGCGACGAGGTCGAACCCCGAGTCGCGGCGCTGTCTGCGGCGTTCCTCGTTCTGGCGCTCGATGCTCTCGAGTTCGTCGCGAATGCGGGCGATTCGGGCCTTGATGTCGCGCTCGCGGCTCTCGTCGTACTCGCCGAGCCCCATGAAGCCCGGTCGCTCCTCGCGCTTCGCGAGACTGCTTTTGGCCTCGGCCCGCGGGAGTTCGTAGCGCAGTTCGGCGAGTTCTACCTGCAGCTGGGCCTTCCGCGTCTGGGCGCGCTGGCCGAATATCTCGAGGATCAGGGTGAAGCGGTCGAGGACCTCGACGCCGTCGGGGAGGCGGTTGCCGAGGTTGTACGTCTGGTAGGGACCGAGTCGGTTGTCGAAGACGACCGTCGTCGCGTCCGACTCGCGGACGGCGGCGGCCACCTCGTCGGCCTTTCCCTCGCCGACGTGGTAGGCGGGGTCCTCCTCGCGGACCTGCACTACCTCGGCGACCACCTCGTAGCCGCCGGCCCGCGCCAGCTGGCGTATCTCCTCGAGTTCGACCGGTCGGCTGTCCACCCGCTTGACGACGACGGCCGGGCCGTTGTCCACCTCGGTGCGCCGACTCATGCGTCGCTCACTGCCGGCCCGCGACCGACCACGCTAGGCAGGGCGGTTCGTCACCCCGGTTGTGCTCGCTGTCTGCATGTCACGGCGTTGGCGGGCGGCGACCTTGAATCCCCCGCCGCGACCCGGCGCCCCGACGGCGGCCGACCGTCTGACGGCCCACAAGAACCATGCCCCGGTGGCGCGCACCTGCCGGGGTATGCTCCTCCAGATAGACCCGCAGGCGCTCGGACTCCAGTTCGGGACCGGCGCGGTCATCGGCGGCCTCATCGGTTTCTTTGCGAAGAAGGTCGCCAAGGTCGTCGCGTTGGTCGTCGGGGCCGAACTCGCCCTCTTTGCCTTCCTCGAGAAGAAGGGGTACATGTCCGTGAAGTGGGACAAACTGTCGGGCGGGCTGTTGACGGCGGGCGAGAACGCCGCGGCGGTCTCCGGCGACTGGGTCGGGCCCGTCCTCTCGGCGGCGACGGTCACCGGTGGCTTCGCCGGCGGCTTCTACCTCGGCTTCCGGCGAGGCTGATCCCGACCCTCGATGCCCCCTGAGCACACGGTCCGGCCGGCGACCGCCGCCGACGCGGACGCCATTCGACGTGTCGCCCGCGAGGCGTGGCACGCGGCCTACGACGACCTCCTCGGCCCCGACACCGTCACCGAGACGGTCGCCGAGTGGTACGACCCCGACCGGCTTGTCGAGCACGACATCACGGCCGACGAACGGCCCCTGTTCGTCGCCGTCGATGACGCTCTCGTCGGCTTCGCCGAGGCTGCCCCCGAGACGGCGGACCGCGCCCGACTCTACCGCATCTACGTCACGCCCGACCGCTGGGGCGAGGGAATCGGGAGCGAACTGCTGTCCCGCGTGGAAAGTGCCCTCCGCGAGCGGGGGTTCGACCGGCTGACACTCGAGGTCCTGGCCGAGAACTCAGTCGGCGTCGAGTTCTACGAGTCACGCGGCTTTCGCCGAACGGCGACGACTCACGACCAGCGCTTCGACGTCGACGAGTACGAGTACCGCAAGCGGCTCTGACTACCGCGTCCCGATCTCGTCTTCCTCCTCGACGATGCGCGTCTCGGCCTCGCCGCTCGACACCTCGTTGACGAGGTCGTAGAAGTCGTTCTGGAGGCCGGCCGGGAAGCGAACGACGCCGATCCACGAGCCGTCCGACTGCCACTCCTCGCGTTCGAGGTCGCCGAACTCCCGTATCTGGGCCTGTGCGCTGCCGGCGTGTTCCGGCGGGACGCGGGCCGCGACGGCCACCTCGTCGAACCGGATCGGGATGATCGGTCGGAGGGCGTCGAGGGCGTCGTCCACCTGTTCCTCGACGGGGTCCATCGGATCGACGGAGAAGCCCGCCTCCTCTAGTGCGGTCTCGATGCGCTCGGGCGGGTGGGGGGCGTCGTCCATCTGCGGGTTGACGGCGTTGCGGACGA
>CAZEIO010000267.1:0-2096 GCA_964512525.1 uncultured Halobacteriales archaeon | reverse complement strand
CCAGGCCATCGAGTCCGCCACCGAGGCGGCCGTCATGATCCTCCGGATCGACGACGTCATCGCCGCGGGCGACCTCGCCGGCGGCGGCTCGGACGACGACGACGAGGCTGGCGGTCCGGGCGGCCCCGGCGGCATGGGCGGCGGCATGGGCGGTATGGGCGGTATGGGCGGCATGGGCGGCGCGATGTGAGAGCGGCGTAAGCCACTCACACCTCGCACCCAGGGTTCCCGTCCTCGCCCCCATCCGACCTGCCGACCACGCGCACCGCCTCTCGACCACACTTCTCCCTTTATCGACGACCGAGCGGCGGCACCGGCGACGGCAACCCCGCGCGGTGAGTGCAGAGACTGAAACGGTCGTTTACCCTATCGTCGGTCATTAGGGCCGGGAGCGTCGAGACTATCGGATGAACGAGACGACACGCCGGGGACTCCTCCTGGCGGCCGTCGGGTGCAGCGTAGCCGGCACTGCCGGGTGTCTCGCGCTGGGCGGCGGGTCGGAGCCGGAACCGACGGCGACGCCGACGACCGACCGCGGCCCCGGCGAACTCCGCTTCGGGCAGGGGTTCTCGGAGAACGGCGTCCGCGCCCAGCCGACCGACCCGGTCGTACAGCGGTCGGTCCTCCACGAGACCGAGGCGGGCGCCCTCGACGTCCACACCGACCTCAACCGGCAGTACCTCTTCGTCGAGGTCGAGACCGGCGGCAGTCCCGGCATCGACCTGCCCGCGCCCGACGACTTCAGCGTGGTCTTCGGCGACGAGGCGGTCCGTGCGACCCAGACGGTGGCGTCGGTACCGCCCGGCCGACTGCGGCCCGACGACCACGAGGAGGTGTACGACACCGCCGCCGAACGGGAGGTGACCGACATAACTGGCTGGCTGGCCGTCCCCCTGCCGAGGACGGGTGACTTCGAGCGGGCGGTGCTGTCGCTGCGGCCGACGGAACCGGGGCGGCCCCGGGCGTCGTGGAACCTGCCGGAACGGACGCGGGCGGCACTCGCGGCCACGCCGTCGCCGCCGACGGTCGAGGGGCTGTCGGTGCCGGCGTCGGTCGAGAGCGACGCCGCGATACCGGTGACCGTCACCACGGGGGGCGACGGGTCGGTCCCGGCGCGGCTCCGCCTCGGCATCAACGTGGACGGCACGGCGGCGACCGCCGCCCGGGTGGACGTGCCCGCCGGCGAGGCCGCGACGTGGGAGGGAACGGTCGATCCACCGGCGACGGGATCGACGACCGTCGAGGTACGGACGGCGACGGAACGACTGACTCGGACCGTCGAGGTTGGGGGCGGGTGAGTGACGGTGCGGACGACATCAGGAGGTCGTCGGGAGGAGCCGAGGCTGTCGCCCGGCGAGAGTCCCCCACTCCGAGCGTATCAACGACCCCACTTTCCTTCGCTCACCCCGACGGGGTCGCTCGGTGAGTGAGGGGCTCGTCCGTGAACTCGGCCTCGAACCCTTCGAGGTGGGCGGTAAATCCGCCACTCGGCGTCACCGTTCCGGACTTCAGGGCAAGTTGACTGTTGCCCGTCCGCCGAGACGACTGATGCGAACGCGCTCCTCCCTTCACGACTCGCTCTCTTCGGTCGCTTCTTGAGGACGGGAACTCCACGCTACCGTACAGTTGAAGGGGCGGCCGACCGTCGTAGCGGGCATGCAGACGCTGCTTCTGGACGGGGACGACGTGGACGAGAACGCACGACTCCGCGACGTCATCGAAGCGGTCGAGGACGCCTTCCGGGCCTACGCCGACGGACAGACGATCATGCCCGCGAAGTCCTACATCGACCTGCCGGAGTACAACGGCGACTTCCGCTCGATGCCCGCCTACCTCGCGACCGAGACGTGGGACGCCGCCGCGATCAAGTGGGTCAACGTCCACACCGACAACCCCGCGGACCACGACCTGCCGACCGTGCTGGGGACGGTCATCTACTCCGACCCCGAGACGGCCTTTCCCCTCGCGATCATGGACGGCACGGTCCTCACGCGCAAGCGGACGGGCGCCGCCGCCGCGGTGGCGACGGACCACCTCGCCGTCGAGGACGCCACCTCGATGGGCATCGTCGGCGCGGGCGTCCAGTCGTACGCCCA
>CAZEIO010000266.1:0-2099 GCA_964512525.1 uncultured Halobacteriales archaeon | reverse complement strand
GGACCGGGCTGTCGGGAGAGCCGACCGTCGAGACACGCCCGGCTGAGAGTCGGGGCGGCGAGCCGGGGGCCCGTGCGCCCGCGACGCGAAGGCTTTATGCGGCGACCCGGCCGATACACGGATACTATGGTCAGCAAACGCGGACGGACCGGCAGTTCCGGGCGCTTCGGTGCCCGCTACGGCCGAGTTTCTCGAAGACGCGTGGACGAGATAGAGGACGTCTCCCGTGCGAAGCACACCTGTCCCGACTGCGGCGCAGAGCGCGTCGAGCGCGAGGGCACCGGCATCTGGTCGTGTTCCCGCTGTGGACACACGTTCGCCGGCGGCACCTACCGCCCGGAGACGCCGGGCGGTCGCTCCGTTCGCCGGTCCATCCGGGCGGCTCTCGCCGACGAGAGCGACGACGAGACGGCTGCCGACGCCGAATCCGCCGGGGGTGACTGACGATGAGCGCGGAGTCGTACGGCTACAAGTGCTCTCGCTGCAAGCGTGACGTCGAACTCGACGAGTACGGCGGCGTCCGCTGTCCCTACTGCGGTCACCGCGTCCTCCTCAAGGAGCGCAGTCGCGACATCCAGGAAGTCGAAGTCGAGTAACGACCGGATGGTCCTGTCCGACGACGCCGCACACGACGCCACATTTACGCTCTCCTGTCCGCCGGAGCGTGCCGACCGCGTCCGCGACGCCGTCGCCCGCGAGGTCGGCGAGATTGCCGACGACCGCTCGGGAGCGACCGTCGAGCGCGTCGCCACCGAAGACGGTGACGGTGCCGCCGTCCGCGTCACCGTCGCGGCGCGAGACGTCGCCGCACTCCGGGCGGCGACCGGAACGTGGCTCGGACTCGTCGAGGCCGCAGAGCGAACCGCCGTCGTCGCCGAGGTGGACGGCCGATAGTGACCGAACCGGTCTGGACCGTGACGGCGGCAGTCGAACGCACCCGGCGACTGTTGCGACCACCGCTGACCGGCGACGGACTCCTCCTCGTCGGCTTCGTGGAGGGACTGTTCGGCTGGCCGCTGTCGTGGCTCGTCGCCTCGCGGTCGGGCTTCGCGCCGTTTGGCATCCTCGGGACCATCGTCGCGTTGTGGGTCGTACTGACCGCCGCTATCGTCGCAGTCGGGTGGTTCGCGACGGCACGGCCGGTCCGGCGAAACGACGCCTGGGTGGTGTGGGGGGTACTCAACGTCATCGCCACCGGCGTCAACGTCCTCGGACTCCTCGACGTGAACGGGGTGGTGGACACGCTCCCGGGAACGCTCTCGCAGTTCGCCTTCTGGCACCCGTGGCTCGCCGTCTTCGGCGGCGGCTACATCATCACCGCCCTCCTCGACCGTGACGACTACCGCATCCTGCCGGTCGAGCGCGTCGGCTACGCGCTGACCGGCGTCGCGAGTCTCCTCGTCCTCGCCTTCGCCTTCTCGTCGGGCGAGAACTCCGCACTCGCCCTGCAGTACGCCTTCCACGTCGGGGCCGTCCTCCACCTCGCGCCCATCGGGTTCGACCTCGCGTACGACTCGCTGTAGTGACTACCGCTCGTCGGTCCACGGCGGCGTCCCCGTCGTCGCCGAACCGGGTCGCCCGCTCGGCGGCCGCGAACACCGCCTCGCGGTCGAGCGACCCGCCGCGACCGTGGGCAACTGGTCCGCGCTGGCCGGTGACGCTCGTCTCGACGCCGGCGACGGGACGCTCGCGAGCCACCAGCGAGTCGTGCCGCGGGTGACGCTCCGGAGTGTCGCCCTGGGGGGGAGGCGTCGAACTTCTCCTCGGTCACGCCCGGCCGTGGGCGGGCGACGGTCGAGAGCCTCCCGGTTCCACCGGGCGGACCGGGCCGCGACCGCGGCCGGCCCACCTTCTTCAGCGAGAGCGTCCCGCCGTTCACGGCGTTGACGAAACGCGAAGCGTCTCGTTCGCACACCAGAACGCTCCCCGTTCTGGGGACGGGCGTGAATCGCGTCCACTTTCACTCCGCTCGCCGCGGATTTATGCCAGTCGGGGGCGACTGTCCGGTAACTCAAGCGCCGAAATCAATCCGGGTACCAGTTGGGGTCCACCCCGCCGAGACGCACCACGCGGTGCTTCCAGTACCCCTGCCCCTGCAA
>CAZEIO010000265.1:0-2109 GCA_964512525.1 uncultured Halobacteriales archaeon | reverse complement strand
TGCTCTCCCGCGAGACCGCCAGGGAGGCCCTCGCGACGTACGACCCCGGCCAGCCGTACGAGAACACCCTCGCCGTCGAGACGGTCAGTCTCGGCGCCGCCGTCGCCCTCCTCAACGACCTCGACTGGTACCTCACGCGGTTCGTCACGGCCGCTCTCGTCCGAGAGCCCTCGATCGACCCGGTCGAGTGGCTCTCGCGCGACCTCGCGACCGCCGTCCGCAACGGCGCGGTGGACCCCGCCGACACCGGCGACCACCTGATGGTGTACGGGGTGGACGACGGCCGACTCGTCGAGCCGATGTACGTCCGCCGGTCCCGGCCGGGGTCCAGTGCCGACGCCGACGACGGCGACGAGGACGAGGACGACGCGGAGACGGACCCGGTGACGCCCGGCACGCCGAGCGTCGCGGCCGAAGACGACGCCGACGACCGGCCGGCGTACGACCTGCGGGAGGTCGAGGAGACGCTCGTGGTGCGCGTGACCGAGGCAGAGTTCGCCGGGTGACGGTCGTGTCCGAAAGACCCCAGAACCGCGGGGACGAGCAACCGGGCGTGACCGACGACCAGACGCCCACGGCCACGCGCCGCGCCGCCCTGCGAGCGGGCGGTGCCGTCGCCGCTGGTGTTCTCGGGAGCGTCGCCGGGTGCGCGCGAGTGCGTGGCCTGCCCGCCGACCCGACGCCCGGCCCGGCCGGACCGGCGGCCCCGACGGGTGCGACGGCTACCTTCCGGGGTGGTCTCGCTCGCCGTGGCTTCTATCCCGACCGCCCGGCACCCGTGGACCCGGCCGTCGCGTGGTCGCGCCCCGTCAACACCGGCGACCACACGGCGGCGAAGTCGAGTGCCGTCCCCCTGCGGCCGGGCCGGGGCGACGACGCGGTCGTGGTCGGCGGCGACACGGGGCGACTGTACGCCATCGACGGCGACGGTGTCCTCCTGTGGACCGCCGACACGGCAGAGGCGACTCGCGGCATCCACGGCACGCCGACGGTGGCCGGCGACACGGTGTACGTCGGCGCCTACGACGGGGCACTGTACGCCTTCGACCGCGCCACGGGACGGCGTCGGTGGCGGGTCCGCCTCGGCGACGCCATCGGCTCCAGTCCGGCCTACCACGACGGTCTCGTGTACGTCGCCGTCGAGTACGTGCCGGCCGACGGCAGCCTGTTCGCGGTGGACGCCCGGGACGGCAGCGTCGTCGCGGACCTCGGCTGGCCGGGCGACCACCCTCACTCGACGGCCGCGCTCTCGCCCGCCGCCGACCGGGTCGTCGTCGGCGCGAACGACGGCGGCTGCTACGCGTGGCGGCTCTCCGACCACGAACGGGCGTGGTCGGTGGGCACCGACGGCCCGGTGAAGGGTCCCGTCGCGCTGTACGATGGCGCCGCCTTCGTCGGCTCGTGGGACCACGGCGTGTACCGCATCGACCTCGCGACTGGGACCGTAGACTGGCGGTTCGCGGCCGACGACATGGTGATGTCCGGTCCGGCGGTCGACCCCCGTCGTGACACGCTTTACGTCGGCAGTCACGACCGCTCGCTGTACGGCCTCGACGTCGAAACCGGCGACCAGCGCTTCCAGTACGACACCGACGGCTGGATCATCGGCTGTCCCTCGGTTCTCGGCGACCGTGTGGCGGTCGGCGCGTACGACCAGCGACTCCACGCCGTCACTCCCGGGGGTGACCTGGCGTGGACGGTCGGTCTCGTCGGACGGGTGACGGCCTCGCCCCGCGTCGTCGACGGGACACTCCACGTCGCAACGCGGGCTACGGACGAGCAACCGGGGCGGACCTACGCCATCCGGTGAGTGGTGGCGGTCGCCGCGTAGTCGGTCGCGACCGACGCGTTCAAGCCCGCACCGACCCCGCTCCCGACGTGACCTGTCGCCCGACGCGACCACAGCGAGACGCTGCCTCCGGCGACTGCACTGCCGACCGCACCGCCGGTCCGTGCGCGTGTCCGTCCGTCGGCCGCGGAAACAGCGTGTTTCCGACCGCGGACGCGGGGTGGTGGCCGTGATGCGCTTTCGCAACGCCGCGCTGTTCGTCGTTCTGGCGGTGATCTGGGGCAGTGCCTTCACCGCGATCAAGGCGGGACTCGCCTTCT
>CAZEIO010000264.1:0-2131 GCA_964512525.1 uncultured Halobacteriales archaeon | reverse complement strand
CCGCGGTGCTGGGTGTCGAACCACTCGACGGGCATCCGCTTGATGTAGTCGTCCTCGGTGAGGACGATGACCGTCTCGTGTTCGTCGATGAAGTCCCCGCGGTCGAGGTCGCGACTGCCGTCGCCCTCGACGATTTCGGTGCGACGCTCGTCGTCGTACTCGTCGCGGACCGCCTCGAGTTCCTCGACGACGACCTCGCGCAACTCGCTCTCGTCCCCGAGGATGGTCTCGAGACGCTCGATGCGAGCCGTGACCTCGGCGTGTTCCTCGCGGACCTCGTCGCTCTCCAGCGACGTGAGACTGCCCAGTTGCATCCGGACGACGTGGTCCGCCTGTTCCTTCGAGAGACCGAACTCGTCGGTGAGCCACGCGCGGGCCGCGTCGCGGTCGGCGGCGTCACGGATGGCCTCCACGACCTCCTCGGCGTGTTCGAGTGCCCGCAGTCGCCCCTCGAGGATGTGTGCCCGCTCCTCGGCCTCGTCGAGTTCGTGCCGCGAGCGCCGGCGGACGACCTCGGTCCGGTGGGCGACGTACTCCGCGAGCGTCTCCTTCAGGTCGAGCACCTTCGGCTGGCCGTCCACCAGCGCGAGGTTGATGACGCCGAACGTCCGCTCCAGGTGTTCGTCCAGCAGCCAGTTCTCGACGACCTCGGTGTTCGCGCCCCGCTTGAGTTCGACGACGATGCGGACACCGTCGCGGTCGGACTCGTCGCGCAGGTCCCGGATGCCGTCGAGGTCGCCGTCGTTCACGTCGTCGGCTATCTGCTCGACGAGTCGGGCCTTGTTCTCCTGGTAGGGCAACTCCGTGATGACGATGCGGTCGCCGCCGTCGCGGCGCTCGACGTCGTACTTCGCGCGGACGCGGACCCGGCCCCGACCGGTTTCGTAGGCCTTCCGCACCGGGGCCTTGCCGACGACGGTGCCGCCCGTCGGGAAGTCGGGCCCCTCGACGTACTCCATCAGGTCCGAGACCGAACAGTCGGGGTTCCGGAGGAGGTGTATCGTGGCGTCCACGACCTCGCCGAGGTTGTGTGGCGGGATGTTCGTGGACATCCCGACGGCGATGCCGCTCGACCCGTTGACCAGCAGGTTCGGGAAGGCCGCGGGGAGGACGTCGGGTTCGGTGAGACGGTCGTCGTAGTTGGAGACGAAGTCCACCGTGTCGGCGTCGATGTCGTCGAGGAGCTCCTCCGCGATGGGGGCCATCCGCGCCTCGGTGTACCGCATCGCGGCCGGCGGGTCGCCGTCCATCGAGCCGAAGTTCCCCTGCCCGTCGACCAGCGGATAGCGCAGCGAGAAGTCCTGTGCCATCCGGACCAGCGTGTCGTAGATGGCGTCGCCGCCGTGGGGGTGGTAGTTGCCCATCGTGTCGCCGACCACCGACGAGGACTTCCGGTGGCCGCCGCCCGCGGTGATACCCTCCTCGTGCATGGCGTAGAGGACCCGCCGCTGTACCGGCTTCAGGCCGTCGCGGACGTCCGGCAGGGCACGACCGGCGATGACGCTCATCGCGTAGTCGATGTAGCTCTGCTCCATCTCGTCCTCGATGCGGACCCGCTCGACGCTCGCCGCCTCGACGTCCGCGTCACCCGGGTCCGGTATCTCGGAGCTCATCCTTGCCAGTCAGTGGGGCCGGTGGATGTTGTGGCCTTCGGTTCGGACAGTGTTCGGGGTGACGGCCCTGTCGGCGCCGACCGACCCGGTCGGCGGGGCGGCAGACGTCCGTCCGACGGACGCCGCGAGGACTGCCAGGACAGCACACGCCACGGCCTGCCGTGGGTGCTCAGATGTCCACCCAGTCGGCCTCGGGGGAGTGTTCCTTGATGAACTCCTTGCGGGGCTCGACGGCGTCGCCCATCAGGACGCTGAACATCCGGTCGGCCTCGGCCGCGTCCTCGATAGTGATCTGCTTGAGCACGCGGTTGCCGGGATCCATCGTCGTGTCCCACAGCTGCTCGGGGTTCATCTCGCCCAGGCCCTTGAACCGCTGGACCTGGCTCGGGTTGCCGTCGCACACGTCGGCGATCACCTGGTCACGCTCCTGTTCGGTCATCACGTCGTACGTCTCGCCGCGGTGACGGATGCGGTACAGCGGCGGCTTCGTGGCGTACACGTAGCCCGCTTCGAGCAGG
>CAZEIO010000263.1:0-2137 GCA_964512525.1 uncultured Halobacteriales archaeon | reverse complement strand
CCCTCGGGCAACAGGCCGTCCACCCGGCGACCGACGGTGCGGTCCACGGCGAGGAGGTGCTTCGCGGCCGCGTTGGCGGCGACGACGCGGTCCTCGTGGTCCACCACGAGACAGCCCTCCCGCACCTCGTCCACGACCGCGCTCCAGACGGCCTGGTCGAGCGGTCGTCCGCCGTCGGCACTCGGTACTCGGTCCGCGTCCCCACCCGTCTCTCGATCCCCTCCAGACACCATCTGGGTCACGACCGTCTTGTCACCGAGTTGTAGGAGGGCACCGACATGAAAGGATCGGCAGAACGGGCAGGAACGAGGGCCGGACGAGACGGAAGACGCCCGACCGGTCAGCGGTTGAGCGTGTGGATGGCTTCGTCGGTCGCGTGTTCGGCGGCCTCCTGTACGGCCTCCGAGAGCGTCGGGTGCGTGTGGATCGTGCCCGCGAGGTCCTCGAGTGTGGCGCCCATCTCGACCGCGAGGCCGATCTCGGCTATCAGTTCGGAGGCCTCCGGCCCGACGACCTGACCGCCGAGGACGAAGCCGCTGTCCTCGTCGGCGACGATGCGGACGAAGCCCTCGTCGTGGCCGGTCGTCAGGGCACGGCCGGAGGCGCGGAAGGGAAACTCGCCGACCGCGGGGGTGAACCCCTCGGCCTCGGCCTCCTCGGCGGTGAGACCGACGGTCCCGACCTCGGGGTCGGTGAAGACGGCGGCCGGGACGGCCTGGTGGTCAACCGCCGAGGGTTCGCCGGCGATGACCTCGGCCGCGACCTTCCCCTCGGCCGACCCGGCGTGGGCGAGCATCGGTTCGCCGGCCACGTCGCCGGCGGCGTGGATGCCCTCGACGTCCGTCTGGGTGTACTGGTCGGTCACGACGAAGCCACGGTCGTCCGTCTCGACGCCCGCCGCCGCCAGGTTCAGCGTGTCCGTCACGGGCTGGCGACCGACCGCGACCATCACCTTCTCGGCCTCGACGGCCGACGCCTCGGGGTCGGCGACCGCGCCGCCGTCGGCCGCGACGTCCTCGGCGGCCTCTGTCTCGACGCGAATTCCGTCGCCCGCGGGCTCCCAACCGGCCGCGGTCCGGCCGAACTGGAAGTCAACGCCGACCTCCTCGGCGCGCTTCCGAACGATGCGGGCGACGTCGTCCTCGTAGCCGGGCAGGACGTCGTCGAGCATCTCGATGACGGTGACGTCGGTGCCGAGTTTCGCGAACACCGTCGAGAGCTCCATACCGATGTAGCCCGCGCCGACGACGGCGAGGCTGTCCGGCACCGAGTCGAGCGCGAGCGCCTGTCGCGAGTCCAGAACCGGCTCGTCCCCGAAGGAGAAACCCGGAATCTCGACCGGTCGGGAGCCGGTCGCGACGACGGCGTGTTCGAAGGCGACGGTCTCCGCGCCCTGGCCGTCGCCGCCGTGGACGACCCGGAGACGGCTCTCGTCGGCGAACTCCGCCCGGCCCTCGACGAGTTCGACGCCGTTGGCCTTGCAGAGTTTCTCGACGCCGCTCGTGAGCTGGTCCACGACACCGTCTTTCCACTCCACCGTCGCCGAGAGGTCCACGGCGGGGTCGGCGTGGATGCCCATCGCCTCGGCCTCGCCGGCGTCGTGGGCCAGGTCCGCCGCCGTGATGAGCGCCTTCGAGGGGATGCAGCCGTAGTTCAGGCAGGTGCCACCCCAGGCGTCTTTCTCGATGAGCGTGACGTCCAGGTCGAGTTGCCCGGCCCGGATGGCGGCCACGTAGCCCGCCGGTCCCGCCCCGATCACGGCCACCTCGGTTCCGGTCTCGATGTCTCCGACGACCATCGGGCCGAAACAGGCGGGCTGCGAGGTTAAACGTGTGGATGTGTTTCGCGGCGTGGGAACCGGTAATCGAGTGCCGTGACAGCGACGACGCCCGACCCCGACGCCGGTGGACCGGGCGGCCTACTCAAGCAGGAGGAGGTCGGGATCCTCGAGGTACCGCTTGACGGCGTTGGTGAAGCGAGCGCCGATGGCGCCGTCGATGACGCGGTGGTCGAACGAGAGCGACAGCGTCATCACGTGGCGGGGCACCACCTCGCCGTCCACGACGCGGGGCTTCTCCTTGATGCGGCCGAGGGCGAGGATGGCCACCTCGGGGTAGTTGACGATGGGCGTGGCGTA
>CAZEIO010000262.1:0-2141 GCA_964512525.1 uncultured Halobacteriales archaeon | reverse complement strand
CCCAGCCCAGCGCCCGCTTGTAGTAGCTGAACATCTGCCGGACGCCCTCGTGGTTCATCTCCTCGTCGTCCAGTTCCTCCGCGAGGAACTCGTACTGCTCTCGAATCTCCTCTTCGTCTCGCATACACTGGGGTCGGGTCGCGACCGACAAAACGCCCACGCCGGCTACTCTCGTTCCAGTCGCGAGAGCCCGTGCCAGAGGGCGTCCACCATCTTCGTCTCGCCCTCGCCCTGTGCGTCGTCCCACCCTCGCGCGAGTGCGTCCTCGACGACCGCGAGGTCGTGATTCTCGAAGTTGTTCATGCCGCGGAAGTCCTCCAGCGCCTCGCGTTCGGCCTCGCCGAAGGCCGGCGACGGGTCGCCGTCGTAGAAGCCGAGGTCACGAAGCGTCTCCGCGACGGCTTCTGCCGTGGGACCGTCGAGTGCGCGGGTCTCCTCGGGCGCGGTCCGCGAGAGTAACGTCACGTCGTACAGCTTGAACACGCGCTCCAGTTCGCCGATGGGCGTCTCGTGGTCGTCCACGCGGACGTCCACCCAGCGGTCCCCCCGGCCGTCGTAGCCGCCCCCGGGTTTGACGACGTACAGCGCGGCGGACTGTTCGCCGCGACTGTCGCCGCCGGCCTCGTTGCCCGCGTGCAGTGCCGCTATCAGGCGCTCGGGGAGGCCGTCGCCGGCGTCACGGCTCGCCTCGTACGCCTCGGCCATCGCGTCGAGCGTCGCCTCGTTCTCCAGGATGTTTCCCTGGACGGTGTAGTCCTCACCCTGCCTGTCACCGGCGTAGTCGAAGCACTCCGCCCCGGTGAACGCCGCCACGGAGCCGTCCTGCTCGACGACGCCCACCTGTCGCTGTTCGGCCTCCGGGTCGTCCTCGGTGAGGGCCTCGACCGTCTCGCTTGCGTCGTGGCCGTCGCGCAAGAGGGCGAGACCGTCCGGACCGTAGTCCACGTTGGCGAAGCTCTGCGTGGCGACGGCCCCCGCGTCCGCGGCCGCGAACGGGACGACGCTGCCGACGCTGATGAACTTCGAGTGCACCGCGATGCCGACGGCGTCCTGGGCCGGGTCGCGGGCGACGATGGAGAACGTCGCTGGTCTCGGCTGGTCACTCTCGTCGTCGCCTGTCATGGCCGGCACCACGCCCGGTCTCACAAAGAGACTGGGGGTGCCGGCGACTTACTCGGCGTCCCGGCCGTCGGCCTCAGTCGTCGGCCTCGGCGCCGCGCGGGGCGTCGATGGTCGGCCGCTCCACCTCGCGGTCCGTCTGTTCGCCCTCGACGTCGTACGGGTACTCGCCGGTGATGCAGGCCATGCAGAGGTCGTCGCTGTCGATGCCGATGGCCTCGGCGACGCCGTCGGGCGACAGGTACGCCAGCGAGTCCGCCCCGACGGTCTCGCGGACTGCCTCGACGGACTGTCCGGCGGCGACCAGTTCCTCGCGGGTCGCCATGTCGATACCCATGTAGCAGGGGGCGGCGATCGGGGGCGACCCGATGCGGAGGTGGACCGCCTCGGCGCCGGCATCCTGCAACACCGAGACGAGTTCCGTCGAGGTCGTCCCCCGGACGATGGAGTCGTCGATGAGCGTCACCGTCCGCCCCTCGACTGTCGAACGGATGGGGTTCAGTTTCAGCCGGACCGCCTGTTCGCGCTCGTCCTGGCTGGGCATGATGAACGTCCGGCCGACGTACCGGTTTTTCATCAGTCCCTCCGCGAACTCCACGTCGGCGCCGTCCTCGTCGGCGGCGTCGGCGTAGCCCGAGGCGAAGGCGCGACCGGAGTCCGGCACCGGCATCACCACGTCCGTGTCCACGCCGCTTTCCGTCCAGAGGCGTGCCCCCATCTCCCGGCGAGCGTCGTACACCAGTCGGCCGTCGATGACGGAGTCCGGGCGGGCGAAGTACACGTGTTCGAAGAAGCAGTGAGCGGTCCGGTCCCGGTCGGTCAACTGGTGGGACTCGTAGCCGGCCCCTGCCGGTTCGAGGACGACCAGTTCGCCCGGCCGCACGTCGCGGACGAACTCGCCGCCGAGGGTGTCGATGGCCGCAGACTCGCTGGCCAGTACGTAGCCGTCGTCGAGTTCGCCCAGACAGAGCGGTCGGTTGCCCTGCGGGTCGCGGACGCCCATCACGGTGTCGTCGAGGGTG
>CAZEIO010000261.1:0-2170 GCA_964512525.1 uncultured Halobacteriales archaeon | reverse complement strand
ACGAGTACGACGACCTGGTGGCCCTCTTCGCGCCGGACGTCGTGTACGAGCGGCCGGGACAGGCCACCATCGAGGGCCGCGAGGCACTGCGGCGGTTCTACGAGGAGGAGCGCCCGCTCTCCGACGGGGAACACGAACTGTACTCGGTGGTCGCCGCAGGCGACACGGTGGCCGTCCGGGGCAACTACTCGGGGCGACAGGGCGACCGCACAGTGGACCTCGACTTCGCGGACTTCCACGAGTTCGCGGACGGCCTCGTCGCCCGGCGGTACACGTTCACCGACCGGGACGAACTGTAGGGGCTGGCGTCTGGCGACGGGGAGCGACTCCGGAGCGCCCCGGTTCAGGTCGCCGCCCGCCTCGCCAGGACGGCCACGAGGACGGCCACGAGGACCACGCCGAGGACGGCCTCGAGACCGGCGACGAGTTTGCCCGCGCCGACGGCGGCGTAGCCGGGCGTGCCCAGCGCGAACGTCCGCAGCGAGACGTACAGTCCCTCGCCGGCGGCGGCGAGGATATCTACCGCGCTCCCGTCGGTGGGGTACTGCAGGAGTGAGCCGTCGGACCCGGTCGAGCGCATCAGTCCGAGGGGGTAGAGCAGTCCGGACATCACGACGACGGCGGCCGCGATGCCGACGACGCGCCACGGGTTCTCGCCGTGGCCGGTGACGAGGGCGTCGAGCGTCGCCCGGGTGTACGCCCCCCAGCGGCCGGCGTCGCGGTGCATGCGACGGCGACTCTGCTTGCGCCGGAGGCGGAACAGGCGGCGGCGCTCGGGGAACTCGTTGGCGGCGGCGAGACTGGCCAGCGAGCGGTAACTGTCGGCGGCCTTCGTCAGGTGCTCCACGTGGCCGTCGGCGACCGCGTAGCCGCCGTCGGCCGTCGGCGTGCCGGCCGGGTCCGTCTCCTCCGTCTCCGTGGCCGTGACCGCCGCGCTCTCGGCGGCGGGGTCGTAGGGGACGCGGTCGTCGAGCGTCGTCCCGTCGTTCATCTGGACGCCGCCGAGGACGGCACCGTAGAGGCGCACCCCCTCGAACGTGGCCTCGTGTAGCGTGGCGCGACTGAGGCGGGCGTGTTCGGCGTTGACGCCGGTCAGGTCGGCGCCGACGAGGTCGGCGTCGGTGAGGTCGGCGGCCCGGAGGTCGGCGCCGGCGGCGACGGCCCCGCGACCGTCCACGTCCACGAGGGTCGCCCGGCGGAGGTCGGCGTCGGTGAGGTCGACGTCCTGGACGCTCGCGTGGGCGAAGTCGGCCTCGACGGCGCTGACGCCGGCCAGCGTGGCGTCGCCGAGGTTCGCGCCGGTGAGGTCGGCGTCGATGAGGTTCGCCTCGGTCAGGTCAACGCCGAACAGGCGGGTGCCCTGGAGTTCGACCCCCTGGAGGTCGGCCCCCTGGAGGTCGCTCTTTCGCAGGTCCGCTCCCGAGAGGACCGCCTCGCGGAGGTCCGCGCCGCGGAGGTCCGCGCCGCGGAGGGCGGCGTTCGAGAGGTCAGCGCCGCGGAGGTCCGCCCCGGAGAGGTCCGCCCCCTCGAGGACGGAGTTCGAGAGCCGACACTGCCGGGCGTTCACGCCGGTCATCGACGCCTCGCGGAGGTCGGCGTTCTCGACGGTGCCGCCGCGCAGGTTCGCCCCCGCGAGGTCCGCCCCCATCAGCGTACAGTCACTCAGCGGGACGGACCGGAGGTCGGCCCCGCGGAGGAAAGCCCCGTCCAGTCGCTCACCGTCGCCGTCCAACCAGCGGTCCGTCGAGTGGTCCGGAAAGACCCAGGCGAAACTGGGCCGCGCCGCCGAGAGTACCTGCCCCGGCTTGCCGGTCACCCGCGCGTGCCAGACGCAGTGACTCCCCTGCTTGCGAGACCGGATGCAGCGGTACGGTTTGAAGTGGTCCCCGCGGTCGTGTTCGTACTCGCACCGGTCCGACGGGCCGTCCATACGACCCGGGACGGCACCGCCGATAATAGTTCAATTGTTTATTTTGCTACGTTATCGACGGGATCAACAGGTCCGTCGGCGCGGTGGTTACTGGGCGAGCGAGACGCGCAGCGGACGACGAAAAGCGAGTGAAGGCGGCCGGTCGCAGGACGGCGTGGTCGCGGTCAGTCCTCGATGCCGTCCTCGCCGTCCTCGCTCTCGAGGTCGAGTTCGGCGGCCCGCGAGGCGATGGCGTCGGCG
>CAZEIO010000260.1:0-2184 GCA_964512525.1 uncultured Halobacteriales archaeon | reverse complement strand
CGAACCGAAGCCGACGGTCATCCCCGTGGGACCCGACCAGGACCCCCACATGCGACTCGTCCGTGACCTCGCCGCGCGGGTACGGTACTTCGGCGTCACCGAGGCGTACGCGAGTTTCGAACTCGACGCTGCCGAGCGAGCGGTCGTCGCCGACGCCCACGACCGACTCGTCGCGCTCTGGACGGAGCGACACGGTGACGGCGACGACCCGGACGTCCGCTGTATCGACGCCGCCCGACTGCTCGCCGACGGGGCCGAGGCCGTCAACTTCGAGGCGCGGACGGTGCCCGAGTCGGTCACGACGGCCGACGCCGACGCCGCGCCCGAACGTCGCGCCCGGGCGAAACTCGAGAACGCCGGTCGGGAGCCGCTACGGCCGCGGGTGCGCGTCCTCGACCGCAACGCCACCGACGCGGCCTTCGAGGCGCTCGTCGAGGCCATCGAGGGCGAGAAGCGGGTGTACGACGCCCACGTGGACGCCTTCGAGTTGTCGCGGGCCGAGGCGGAGACCCTGGTCCGCGAGGTCGAGGTCGAACACGGCGGCTACGGCTTCCACACCCCCTCTTCGATCTACCACCGGTTCATGACCGGTCTCACCGGCGGGAAGATGTCCTCCTCGATACCGGCGAGTCACATCTCTCTGCTCGACGACCCCGAGGACGGCTACGACAAGGTGCAGGCGGCGACGACCGGTGGCCGAGAGACGGCCGAGAAGCAACGCGAACTCGGCGGCGAGGCCGACGAGTGTCCCGTGTACGAACTGTACGCCTACCTCCTCGCGGCCGACGACGACGAGTACGCCAAGCGGGTGTACGACGAGTGCGTCGGCGGCGAACGACTGTGTGGCGGCTGCAAGGAGGAGGCGGCCGAACTGATGCGGGACTTCCTCGAGGACCACCAGGAGAAAAGCGCCGAGGTCGAGGCTCACCTCGAGGAACTGGACGTCGAACTCGACGTCGCCGGAGAGCGGTAGCCCCGCGGCCCGGCAAGGTTTAACACGACCCGGACGAAAGCGGTGGACATGGCGCTCGAACCCCTGCGCCGGTCGATCGCGGACGGACAGTTCGCGAGCACGGGGTTCGGTTTCCTCTCGTTCTGAGACGGGGACACCGCCCGCGGCGGGCGGCCGAAACGTCTCCCTGCGGATCGCAACAGCCAAACGACCACCACCCACCACCCCTACCAACGAATGCGACTCCCGGAAGCCCAGGTCGCGGTCCTCGAGGCCGCGAGCCCCACGGACCCACGTTCGACCGACAGCATCGCAGCGGAAACCGACCTCGACCCGCCGGCCGTCACTCGCGCGGCCTTCGAACTCGAGTCGGCGGGACTGCTCGCCGTGACCGAATCGACGGCCGACCGCTTCGCCCCGACCGACGAGGGCCGCGCCTACCTCGAGGACGCCCTCCCGGAGGTGCGACTCTACCGGGCGGCCGTCGCGGCCGGGGCGGACGACGACCCGGCAGAACTGGGCGCGGTGATCGGTGCCGCCGACCTCGACGACCGCGCCGACATCGCCCTGGCGAACTACAACCGGAAGGGGTACGGCAGCGTGGACGCGGGCACCATCGTCGCCGACCCCGACGCGAACCCGGACGCGGACCCGGAGGCGGCGGCGCTGTCGGCGGTCGCGGCCGCCGTCGAGGAGGGCGACGGCGACGCGGTCGAGGCCGACACGGTCGCGGCCGATCCGGCCGTCCTCGACCGTCTGGTCTCGCGCGGTCTCCTCGACCGCCGGGAGACGACGACCCGGACGGTGACGGTCACCGACGAGGGCGTCACCGCGTTGATGGAGGGCGTCGAGGTGCAGGAGACGGTCTCGCGGCTGACGGCGGACCTGCTTACCGGCGGCGACTGGCGCGACGTCGAGTTCGCCGAGTACGACGTCGAGGCACCAGCCGCGCCGACCTACGGCGGCCGGCTCCACCCGATGCGGGCGATGGCGGAGCGCGTCAAGGAGGTGCTCGTCGGGATGGGCTTTCGGGAGATGCAGGGCCCACACGTTGACGCGGAGTTCTGGATCAACGACTGCCTGTTCATGCCACAGGACCATCCCGCGCGCACGCACTGGGATCGCTTCGCCATGGGCGACCCGACCCACATCGACGAGTTGCCGCCGGACCTCGTCGAGCGCGTGCGCTCGGCGCACCTCGAGGGGGTCGGGGACGACGGCGACGGCTACCA
>CAZEIO010000259.1:0-2211 GCA_964512525.1 uncultured Halobacteriales archaeon | reverse complement strand
GCCGGTGGGTGTCGCCGCCGCCGGCCGCGACCGCGCGCTTCTCGACGCCGCGCAGGCCGGGCGTCGTCTTCCGGGTGGCGGCGACGCGAACGTCGTCGTCGGCCTCGCGGGCGCGGTTGACCGCCCTGCGGGTCCGGGTGGCGACGCCCGAGGCGTGGGCGGCGACGTTGACCGCGACCCGCTCGCCGCGCAACACGTCGCGTGCGGGCCCGTCCGTTCGAAGCACGACGTCGCCGGCAGTGACCCGGTCGCCCTCCTCCGTGACCCGTGTCACCGAACAGTCGAGGTAGTCGAAGACGGTGGCGGCGGCCTCGAGGCCGGCGACGACGCCGCTCTCGGTCGCCACGAGGCGGCCCTCGGTCTCGCCGGGAACGTCGTTGGTCACGTCGTGGTGGCCGACGTCCTCGCGGAGCCATCGCTCGACCTGCGAGTCGGTCAGCATCTCAGTCCCCCTCGGCCTCGGCGCCGGTTCCGCCGGTCGCGTCGGCGTCGGTGTCAGTCAGGTAGTGACAGCCGACGGACTCGGGGTTCTCCGCGGCGGCGCGGGCGACGAGCAGGGCGACGACGCTCGCGTTCCGGAGTTCGTACAGGTCTCGCGAGGTCCGGGTGCGGACGTAGGCGTCCACCTCGCCCTTCAGGCGGCGAAGGACGCTCCCGGCCCGGCGCAGTCCCTCGCGGTCGCGCCGGAGACCCACCTGCTCGCCCATCACCCGCCGCAGGCGGCGGAACTTGCCGGCCGCGAAGCCGTCGGGCAGGTCGGGGTCGCGGTCGAGGAGGTCCGGTGCCTCGACGACCGTGGGGTCGCCGGCGGCCGCGGCCGTCTCGCCGGCCCGTAGCCCCCAGACGAGCCCCTCGAGCAGCGAGGTGGAGGCGAGACGGTTCCCGCCGTGGACGCCGGTGCGGGCACACTCGCCGACCGCGAACAGGCGGCCGAGCGAGGTCCGGCCCCGGTCGTCGACGTCGATACCGCCACAGAGGAAGTGCTCGGCGGGCGCGACCGGAATCCCGTCGGCCGGGTCCACCCCGCGGTCGGCGAGCCGGCGGGCCAGTTCCGGGAAGTCGGCCGCGAAGGCGACGTCGGTCACGTCCAGTCGCACCGCGCCGGTGGCCGCACGCTCGCGGTCCACGGCGCGGGCAACGACGTCTCGCGGGGCGAGGTCGGCGTCGGGGTGGTAGTCGGGCATGAACCGCTCGCCGTCGCCGTTGCGGAGGACGCCGCCCTCGCCGCGGACGGCCTCGCTGAGGAGGAGCGTACCGTACGCCCCGGTGTCGTCGCCGGCCTCCGGGGCGAGTGCCGTCGGGTGGAACTGGACGTACTCCATGTCGGTGGTGTCGGCCCCGGCGAGGGCCGCCATCGCGATGCCGTCGCCCGTCGCGGCGGGCGGGTTGGTGGTGCGCGGGTAGCAGGCTCCCACCCCACCGGTCGCGAGGACCGTCGCGCCGGCGAACACCGGTTCACCCGTCGGTTCGGTGTCGAGGAGCGCACCGTGGACTCGCCCCTCGTGACTGACCAGGTCGAGCGCGGCGGTGTCCTCGACCAGCGTGACCCGGTCGTGGTCGGCGAGGTGGGCGAGAAACGGCCGCAGGACCTGCCGGCCGGTGTGGGCGTCCACGTGGAGGATGCGCGAGTCCGAGTGGCCGGCCTCGCGGGCGTAGTCGTACTCGTCCTGCCCGTCGCCGGCCGCGCCGGTCGCACCCTCGGGACGGTCGAACTCGACGCCGAGCGTCTCGACGAGGACGTCCTCGACGGCCGGGCGAGACTCCTCGACCAGCAGCCGGACCGCCTCGGGGTCGGCGGTGTCGCCGGAGGCTGCGAGGACGTCGCGTTCGAACCCGTCGGGGTCGCTGCGGGAGACGGCGACGCCGCCCTGTGCCCAGTCCGTCGCGGCGTCTTCCGGTTCGCTCGCCTTCGTGACGACGAGGACCGACGCTCCCTCGCGGGCGGCGGCGAGGGCGGCCGCACAGCCGGCGATGCCGCTGCCGACGACGAGGACGTCCGTCGTGTCGGGGAGTTCGCTCGTGGTCGTGGTCATATCTGGAGCATCCGGTCCATCGCCGTCTCGGCGAGGTCGGCCGTCTCGGGGTCAACCGCGACGACGTTTCGCGTCTCGCCCTCGACCAGGCCCTCCAGTATCCAGGTGAGGTAGTTGGGGTCTATCTGCCGCATGGCGTTGCAGTCCATGCAGGCGTCGCCACAGAGCGGCAGGACCT
>CAZEIO010000258.1:0-2226 GCA_964512525.1 uncultured Halobacteriales archaeon | reverse complement strand
AAGTACCTCCGCCTGTTCGACAACGTCGACGACGAGGAGTTCGTCGAGAACTTCGCCCGCATGGAGGCGTGGATCAACGACGGCATCGACGTCGCCGGCGACGCCTACGTCGAGTTCCTCGAGAGCATCTACCAGAACAACGAACTCTACCGCAACGAACTGGAACTCGAGGGCCACCACGTGGACGTCGAGAACATCGACATGCCGGTGCTCCAGATCGTCGCGGAGTACGACCACCTGATCCCCCCGGCGGCGTCGAAGCCGTTCAACGACGTCGTCGGCAGCGACGACACGACCATCCTCGAGTTCCCGACCGGTCACATCGGGATGTCCGTCTCCTCGCGGTCGCACGACGAACTGTGGCCACAGGTGACCGAGTGGTTCGCCGAGCGCTCCGTGGTCGAGGACGACGAGGGCGTCGAGATAGCCGTCGAGGACACTGGCGACGGCGAGACGGGAGCGGCGTCGCTCGAGTCCGTCTCGGGCGTCGGCCCGGCCTACGCCGAGCGACTGCGCGAGGCCGGCGTCACGGACCTCGCGTCGCTGTCCGCGGCCGACCCCGCGGACCTCGCGGCGGCCATCGACGTCCCAGAGAGCCGCGTCGCGGACTGGATCGACCAGGCCGGCGACCTCGCCTGATCCGCTCGCTCGGACTGCCGGGACACGGCCCGCCTCGTGCGTGCCGACACCCGGCCCCCGAACCGGCGAACGCTTATTCCTCCGTCTCCACAAGAACGACCCTATGGCTGACATGAGCGGGCGCACCTGCGTCGTCACCGGTTCGGCGCGGGGCATCGGCCGCGGCATCGCAGAGGACTTCGGCAGACACGGCGCGAACGTCGTTGTCAACTACCGGTCCTCCGAGGAGAGCGCCCACGAGACGGTCGCGGCCGTCGAGGACGCGGGCGGCGAGGCCATCGCGGTCCGGGCCGACGTGACAGACACCGCGGAGATAGAGGCGATGCGTGACCGCACGCACGAGAGGTTCGGCCCCGCGGACGTCCTCGTCAACAACGCTGGTATCAACCGCGACACGCGCTTCCACGAGATGGACGCCGAGGAGTGGAACGCCGTCCTGGAGGTGAACCTCGGCGGCACGTTCAACGCGACGAAGGCCTACTACCAAGACATCACGCAGGCCGACGACGGTCGCCTGATCAACATCTCATCCATCGTCGGCAAGCAGGGCAACTTCGGACAGGCGAACTACGCGGCCGCGAAGTCGGGGATGTTCGGGTTCACCCGGACGCTCGCCATCGAACTGGCCGCCGGCGGCTCGACGGCCAACTGCGTGGCCCCGGGGTTCACCGAGACGGACATGCTGCAGTCCGTCCCCGAACGGGTCCGGGAGCGCATCGTCGCCGACATCCCGCTCGGTCGGTTTGCGAGCATCGACGAAATCGCCGGCGTGGTGCGCTTTCTCGCCAGCCCCGAGTCTGCCTACGTCACGGGCGAGGTCATCGACGTCAACGGCGGGATGGACCTCTAGCCGGCAGGACGAGCAGCGGCCCGGGGATATTTCACGGCCACCCCCGTGCGCAGGGGTATGTCAGACCCCGACGACGAGCGTGTGGCCGTCGTCGCCGCCGCGATGACGGAGTTCGGCCAGCGTGAGGGCTGGGTTCTCGACCTCCTGGCCGAGGCCGGCGACGACTGCCTGCGACGTGCGCCGCTGTCACCCGCTGCCGTCGACCACCTCTACGTCTCGAACATGGCAAGCGGGGAGTTCGAGGGGCAGACCGGGACGATGAACGCCCTCGCCCACGACCTCAATCTCGTCCCGGCGTACGCCGAGCGCGTGGACGGAACCTCGGCGAGCGGTGGGAGCGGTCTCCTCGCGGCGTACCAGTCGGTGAAGAGCGGTCTGAGCGACGCGACGCTGCTGGTCGGCGGCGAGCGGATGACCCACCGTTCGACGGCCGAGGCGACCGACGTCATCGCCTCGCTCACGCATCCCGTCGAGTACAAACACGGCGTCACCCTCCCTTCCTTCGCGGGGCTGACGGCCAGACGCTACCTCGAACAGTACGACGCGCCGCGGGAGTCGCTCGCGAGAGTGGCCGTCAAGAATCACCGCAACGGCGTGGACAACCCGCACGCGCAGTTCCGGACGGAGGTCGGTATCGAGACGGTTCTAGAGTCGCCGATGGTGGCGGACCCGCTCCGGCTGTACGACTTCTGTCCGATCACGGACGGCGCCGCCGCACTCCTCGTCTGTCCCGAGTC
>CAZEIO010000257.1:0-2252 GCA_964512525.1 uncultured Halobacteriales archaeon | reverse complement strand
CCTCCCGGCCGCGGACGGGTGCTCCCGATCCCTTGTCCAGCGGGACGTGCGTCAAGTGCTGGCACTCGTTCAGCCATGCGGCGACCGCCGGTGCCCGGGTGTCCGCGTCGTCGTCCGCCGAGCCGCCGTCCGTATCCTGGGCGCCGACGAGAAACGCCTCGCGCTCCGCGCCCGCCGCGTCGCGGACGCGAAAGAGGAGTGTCGAGTCGTCGGGGACGGCCGACAGTGGAGCGACCACGTCACTCATCGGTGGATGTCCGGACGCCACTCGGGAGAGACGCCCGCGGCGAGAGTGCGGCCGTCACCGTGTGCGGTCGCGGGCGCGCTCTATCCAGTCGGCCACCCGGCTCTCGGGTACGTCGGCCGCCGCCGCTATCGCACTCGCGTCCGCCTCCGCGAGGTCGGCGACCGTGTCGATGCCGGCGTCGGAGAGGCGGCCCGCGTACGTCGGGCCGATGCCCTTGACGACGTCCACCGCCTCGGAGGGGACCCGGTCCTCGTCGGCGTCCGTCGCCGCGTCGGCCGCCGTTCCGGACGGCGTCGTCGGTGCGGCCTCCGCGTCCGCGTCCGCGGTCGAGGCCGAGGCCGAGACCCCGCCCGAGGACGACGCGGACGCCGTCGCGCTCCCACCCCCGGGTTCGGTCGCCGTCTCGGCCTCGGCGGTCGTCGGGTCGTCGGCGGCGTGTCGCCGCTCACCCTCGCGTTCGACCGTGATGCCGACGTCGCGGTCGTCGGTCGCGGCGTCACGCCGTTCGTCGTCCTCGAGTCCGAGCAGCGACTTCAGTGTCTCCAGCAGTCCCATTACTCCGTCTTAGGACACCCGGCCACTTAAGCCCGACTCCCAACCGTCTTCGGGCGATTACGTCGCGAGCGTCGCGGGCCACCGCACGCGCGGCACGCCGGCGTCAGAGACGGTCGTACAGCGCCCGCTCCATCGCCGCGACCGGCGCCTCGCGGCCAGTCCAGCGCTCGAGGGCGGCCGTCCCCTGGTGCAACAGCATCCGGCCGCCGTCAACCGTCGTGGCGCCCCGGTCGGCGGCGTCCGACAGCAGTCGCGTCGAGAGCGGCGCGTACACCGCATCGAGGACGGTCAGGTCGCCGTGGAGGGCGTCCGCCGGGACCGGCGAGCGGTCCTCCTCCATTCCCACCGTCGTGGCGTTGACGAGTACCGTCGCGTCCGACAGGAGCTCCGGGAGGGCGTCGAGCGGGTGGGCCGTGACGGCGGCGTCGTCGCCGAGGTCGCGGACCAGGCCCTCTGCGCGCGAGAGCGTCCGGTTCGCGACGCGTACCGTCGCCCCTGCGTCGAGGAGACCGACCGTCACCGCGCGGCTGGCACCACCGGCGCCGACGACGACGGCCGTCGCCCCAGAGAGGTCGGCACCGGCCTCACGGAGTGCCCGGACCGCGCCGTCGGCGTCCGTGTTGTGGCCCGTCGGCGGACCGTCGTCGGGGAACACGATAGTGTTCACCGCACCGACGCGGGCCACGAGGGAGTCCGGGTCAACGAGGTCGAGGACCGCCTCCTTGTGCGGGACGGTGACGTTGAGACCGGCGACGCCGAGGGCGGCCGCGCCACGGACGGCCGCCGGGAGGTCGGCCGGCGCGACGTCGAAGGTGACGTAGCGGGCGTCGAGACCGAGGGCGTCGTAAGCCGCCTCGTGCATCGGCGGCGACAGCGAGTGCTCGACGGGATGGCCGACGAGTCCGTACACGTCCATGAGAGAGCCCAACGCGGCACGGGGCAAAACTCCGGGGGTCAGGCCGTGGTCTCGTCCCGCCTCAGTCGTCGCTACTGCGTGGGCTGTCGGGGTCGGGGTCGGGCGAGAGGGCCGCCCCGACCGTCCCGGAGGTGCGCCGGAGGAGGCGGTCGAACGCCCGGCGTCGGCTGACGATCAGGCCAGCGCTCGCGACGAGGTACACGCCGGTGTAGGCCATCAGGAGCGTCTCGCTAGCGGTCGCCAGCGGGAGCACACTGCCCTCGGCGGTCGGGAGCGTGAACCAGTCCCTGATGATGGCGAACTCGAGGACCACCTGCGAGAGGAACAGTCCAAGCAGAGCCAGTGCCTCCCGGACGGATATCTCGAAGTTCGCGAGGATGGCCAGCGCGAACAGCGACTGAGCGGCGGTGATCCATATCTCGGCCGTCTGCTTCTGGTCGAACGCGAGCACGCCGTAGCGACCGAGTGCGATGGAGTACACGACGACGAGCGTCCCGATGAGCAGCGTCCACTGGTTGAGCTTCGAGGAGATGA
>CAZEIO010000256.1:0-2256 GCA_964512525.1 uncultured Halobacteriales archaeon | reverse complement strand
CGTGTCTAACATCCGGAAGGCCACCCAGTCCCGCAGTGCAGGGTTCTTGTGTTCGATGTCGGTCCGCACCCGCAGGACCATCTCGCCGGGGTCGTACTCGCCCGCGACCATCGCCTCGAACACCTCGTGGGTCTCGGCCGGCGTGCGGTCGCGGTGTTCACAGGCCTCGGCAGCGTTCTTCAAGTCCGAGAAGTGCCCCGCCGGACAGGAACAGGCGTACGCCCCGCCCGCGTCCACGAGGTCGCGGGCGTGGTCGTAGTACGTCTCGAGGCGGTCGCTCGCGCGAATCACCGAGTCCGGCTCGAAGCCGAGGTACGCGAGGTCGTCGAGAATGTCGTCGTAGGCGTCGAGGTCCGGCCGCTTCGTCTCGGGGTCCGTGTCGTCGAACCGCACGATAAGGTGTCCGTCGTACATGTCGCGGTACGTCCCGAGCACCGCGCCCATCCGTGCGCTGCCGAGGTGCCACGGCCCGTTCGGGTTGGGCGCGGCTCGCATCACCACCTCGTCGTGCGCGTCCGCGTTCGGCAGGGCCGGCAGTGGGGCGTCGTCCTCCTCGTCGTCGGCCTCGAGTTCGGCGAGGGCGTCCGGCGCCAGTTCCTCCAGTCGCGCCCGGCGCTCGTCGGGGTCGAGGTCGTTCACGCGGGCGACCACCCGTCCGACGACGCCCGGTACCGCGTCGGCGTGCTCGCGGAACTCGGGGTTCTCCCCCATCAGCGGCCCCATGACGGCGCCGACCTCGGCCTCGGCGTCGTGCTTGACCGCGTTCAGCAGGGCGTGCTTCTCGGCTTCCCGTTCGACTGCGTCGCGAAGCGCCGCGTCCATCACCCGCCGCTACCCGGTCGGCGGTAAAAACTCCCGTGGATGCCACGTCGGGCGACGACGGCGGACCAGCGCGCCGCCAGATGGGTAGGTTCGACCGCTCAGTAGCCTCGCTCGACGAGGAAGTCGGCGAGGTCGAACAGTCGGTCCCGGGCCGGGTTGTCCGGCAGGACGGCGAGACTCTCCTTCCCGCTCGCGACGAGGTCGCGGGCCGTCTCGTCGGCGTACTCGATGGAGCCGACCTCCCGGAGACGGGCAACGGCGTCGTCGATTTCGGTCTCGGTCACCTGGTCCACGCTGTCGCTCACGACCAGTCCGTCCACGTCCACGCCGTGTTTCCGGGCGTGGACCGTGATGAGCGTCTTCTTGTTCTCGACGAGGTCGGAACCACGCTGCTTCCCCAGTGTCTCGCTCGGGACGGTGAGGTCGAGGACGTCGTCGCGAATCTGGAAGGCTCGCCCCACGTCCAGACCGAACGAGAACATCGATTCGACGACGGACTCGTCCGCGCCGAGAAGAACTGCCGGGAGACCGGCCGAGGCGGCGTACAGCATCGCGGTCTTCTGCTTGACCATCTGGAGGTACTCCTCAAGGGCCACGTCGTCGCGGTCCTCGAAGTCCACGTCGAGTGCCTGTCCCTCGCAGATTTCCGTGCAGGTCGAGGCGAGTATCTCGATGGCCCGGACCGTCCGGTCCGTGGGTGCGCCGTTGGCGAGGAGGATGGAGAACGCCTTCGAGTAGAGGGTATCCCCGGCGAGGATAGCCGTCTCAAGGTCGTACTTGTGGTGGACGCTTGTGACGCCGCGACGCATCGCGTCGTCGTCCATGATGTCGTCGTGGATCAGGGTGAACGACTGGATGGTCTCCACGCTGACCGCGGGCGACAGCACGTCCACGGTGCCGCCGGTGAGGTCGGGAAAGGAGCGGTAGTCTGCCTCCTCGAAACTCACGTCGGAGAGCGCCTCGGCGACGAGCATCGTCGTCGTCGGGCGCAGGCGCTTACCGCCGGCGTCCAGCAGGTAGCGCGACGCCTCGTACAGGCGTCGTGGCTCCTTGATCGGCAGGTCCTCCTTGATCGCACGGTTGACCACGTCCCGACGTCTGGCGACGGCGTCGCGAACCCGACGTTCTCGGCTCGCCTCGTGGTCGCTCATCTCACTCGACGAGCTGGATCAGGTTGCCGTTGCGGGTTACGTGCAGGTCGCGGCCGACCTGGTAGCCCATATTCTCCGCGAGGGAGACGTACGGCGCGTAGCCGCTCATCTCCTGATGGGCCGGAATGACGTGCTGGGGCTGGAGCAGGTCGAGCATCTCGTAGTGGCCCTCGCGGCTGAGGTGGCCGGAGACGTGGATGTCGTCGTAGATGCGGGCACCCTGCATCCCCAGGAGGGTCTCCGCCTGGTCACGCTGGCCTTCGTTTATCGGCTCCGGGATGAC
>CAZEIO010000255.1:0-2258 GCA_964512525.1 uncultured Halobacteriales archaeon | reverse complement strand
GACCGCTCTCGACGTACTCGTCGAACGGGTAGCCCTTCTCGCTCGCGGAGTTGATGAGGCGCTGGCGGCTCTCCTCGAGGGTGATGTACACGCCCTTGCCGCCGTTGGCGAGTGCCTCGGCGAGGAACTGGATGCCGAAGGTGGTCTTGCCGGTTCCCGCGGAGCCGATGGTCACCATCAGCGACCGGTCGGGCACGCCACCCTGTATCATCTCGTCCAGTCCCTCGATGCCGAGGTCGATCCGGTCGATGTCGGTGTCGAGGTCCTCCTCCTCGAACCCGCCCTCGTCGCCGAAGCCGCCGAATGCGCTCTCCTCGCCGCCGAGACCGCCGAACTCGCCCTCGCCGCCGAGGTCGTCGAACCCGCCCTCGGCTCCGCCGCCGCCGAGGTCGTCGAACTCGCCCTCGCCGCCGCCCGACTCCGGCGTGGTCCCGACGTCGGCGTCGCCGAGTGCCGAGGCGAAGTCCTCCTCGAAGAGACGACCGTCGTTCTCGCTCTCGCCTTCGTCCTCGTCCTCGTCCTCGTCCGCCGCCCCGGCGGTCTCTCCGTCGGTCCCGTCGGTCGGCGCCGCCGGTGCGTCCGCCGGGGCCTCTCCCGCCTCGCCGCCGGTCTCGCCGGCGTCGGCGCCCTGGTCCGCGTCCGACTCCTCGACCACGCCGTCCTCCGCGTCGGCGTCTGGCGGCGTGTCGAGGTCCACGCTGACGTCGCCCTCCTCGACGCCGCGTTCCAGCCAGTCGCTCCGGTCGTCGGCGTCGCGGTCGGCCTCTGCGTCCTCGCTCACGGCCCCCACCCCGCCAACCTCGGGTCGGTCACTAGCCAGAACCAGCGGTTCCGTGGCTATTAACCTTGTTGGGCCGAGAACGCCCCGAACGACCACGTCTCCTTTCGTAAGGCCCAAACGCGGACTCCGTGTAGGATCACGTAATGAGCGAGCAACTGCCGGACGTGCAGGCCTCTCGTCCCGACGTGTCTGTCGGACTGAGTCAGGTTGGCATCACAGGAGTGGACAAGCGCATCCGCATCACGCACGAGGGTGCCCCGGTCGTTTTGATGGCGGAGTTCGAGGCCGTCGTTGACCTGCCGCGGTGGCGGAAGGGCGCGGACATGAGCCGCAACCTGCAGGTCATCGACGAGATAATCGAGGAGGCGGCCGGCACGGACACACACCGCGTCGAGGAGATCTGCGGTATCGCCGCGGAGCGACTACTGGAGAAACACGACTACACCTCCCGTGCCGAGATCAAGATGGAGTCGGAGATCGTCACCGAGGACGAGACTCCGGCCTCGGGGCTGTCCACGCAGTCCACGGCGACGATCCACGCCTCCGCCACCGCCACCGACGAGGGCACCCGCGAGGCCATCGGTGCCACCGTCACCGGCATGACGGTCTGTCCCTGTTCGCAGGGGATGTCCGAGACCCGGGCCCGCGACACCCTCGAGGACCTCGGCGTCGAGGACGAGACGGTGGACGAGTTCCTCGCACAGGTCCCCCAGCCGGGACACTCCCAGCGGGGCCACGCCACCCTCATGATCGAACGCGAGGGCGACCCGCAGGTGGACCTCCTCGACCTCATCGAGATCGCCCGCGACTCGATGTCTGCCCGCATATACAACCTCGCGAAGCGGCCGGACGAGGACGTGATGACCTACGAGAGCCACGCCAACGCGAAGTTCGTCGAGGACTGCGTGCGGTCGATGGCCGAGGGCGTCGTGGACGAGTTCGACCACCTCCCGGACGACGTCGTCGTCCGGATGGAACAGGTCAACGACGAGTCCATCCACCAGCACGACGCCCACGCCGAGCGTCGCGTCGAGATGGGACTCCTCCGCGAGGAACTCGACAGCGAGGTCGCCTACCTCGACGACTGACCGGTCCGCGCTCTCTCGACCGCCGTCGTCCCAGTCGGGCGTCTGCGACCAGTGTGCGGCGGTCCCGATCCCAACGGTTTTGCTGGCCCGTGTCCCACCCACGCCCAATGCCGGAGTACACGGCGACGGTGACGGTCCGCCTGAAGCGGGGCGTCCTCGACCCCGAGGCCCAGACGACGCGCCGCGCACTGGAGCGACTGGCGTTCGAGGTCGAGGACCTCCGCATGGCCGACCTGTTCGAACTCGACCTCTCGGCGCCGGACGCCGACGCGGCCCGCGACCGCGCCGAGGCGATGACCGAACGCCTCCTCGCGAACCCCACCATCCACGACTACGAGGTGGCCGTCGAGCGACGCGCCGACGACGCGGGTGAGCCGGCGTGACCGTCG
>CAZEIO010000254.1:0-2267 GCA_964512525.1 uncultured Halobacteriales archaeon | reverse complement strand
GCCGCCGCCCCAACCTGCGACAGCAGGACGAGCGTGAACAGGACGCCCATCATCCGCGGGTGATTGTACAGGAACTGTGCGATCCGGGAGTTGCCCTCACTTTCTGACATTGCAATTCCAGAGACAGGGGGTAGTGAAATAAAATTATCTTAATATTAGTTATGGCCGTCGTGTTGATAATTAGCGCGCCAACCCCCGATCTTTGGGCTCAGAGGAGCCGTCGAAACAGCTGTGCGTCCCCGAGTTCCGACCGGAGTATGGTGAGTGCGTCGTCGGCGACGGGTCGCCGGTCCCCCGCCGACGCTGCCCCGGCGCTCGAGACGGCGTCGAGGCACGTCCGCTGGAGGGCCACGCAGTGGAGTACTCGCCGGAGGTCGTCCCTCCGCACGGGCCGCGTGACGAGGCCGTCCGCGCCGGCGACGACGGGGTCGGCCGCGTCGGTCGGCGCGACGACGGCGACGACGGCCCACGGTCGCGTCGGTCGGTCGGCGGCGAGCCAGTCGGCCGCGTGGTG
Organism: uncultured Halobacteriales archaeon; assembly: GCA_964512525.1. Taxonomy (GTDB): domain Archaea; phylum Halobacteriota; class Halobacteria; order Halobacteriales; family SW-7-71-33; genus SW-7-71-33. The sequence goes on along the minus strand of CAZEIO010000254.1, from coordinate 1,753 downwards.
GTGCCGGTCCACCACGACGGCGTCGAACGCCTCGCTCGCTCGCGAGACTGGCGGCTCGACGGTCTCTCCGTCGTACCTCGCGAGTTCGCCGGCGAGAGCGGCGTCCAGTGCGTCCTCGACTATCGCCACCGACCGCATCGCAACACGAGAGTGGCGGCCGGGGTACAGCGCTGGCGTCCGCTCGTCACTGCATCAACTGTTCGAGCTGGTGGCGACGCCCGGCGAGGTCCATCGCCGGGTCGAGGGCGGCGTCCTCGGCGAGGCGGTCGAGCACCAGTAGCGGGTCGTGACCCGCGCTCTCGACGTGTTCGAGGAGGTGCTCTATCTTCGTGCGGTTGAGCGCGAGCGACTCGAGCAGGCCGACCGCGATGGCCATCGGCACCGCCGCCTCGGCGTCGGCGGGGAAGGCCTCGCTGACCGCCGTGAAGTCCGGGTCGTCGTGTCGCGTCTCCTCCGGTGCCGGTGGCTGCAGCGTGAGACAGACGGTGCAGATGGCCGCGGCCCCGGCGTTCTCGGGCAGGAACTCCCTGAGTTCCTCCGGGACTACGAACGCCGTCGTCTCCCCCTCGCACTCGATGCAGTCCATGGTAGTGCACTCGCGAGCGACCCCTATAAAGTCCCGCCGTCCGGCGGCGAGCCGACGGCCCCTCACCGCCGGCCGCGTCCCCGCGACGCGGGGAGCGAGTCCGCACTCCGGGCAGGTCCCTCGCCGTCGCCGACGAACAGGCCCCGCCGGCCGTAGAGGTACGCCAGAACGGTACCGCTGACGAGGAGTCTGAGTGCCCCGGTCGAACTGCCGGCCACCAGCGACACCACGCTAATCACGGCGGTCAGTCCGAACACCACCATCGCCCACCGGTACCCCCACGACTGCAACCTGACGAGACCGTACACCACGACGAGTTGCCCGAGGCTCACCCCGGCGACGACGAACGCCAGGACGGCGGCGACGGCGCTGGTCCCCGTCCCCGTCCCCGGGGTGGACGCCTCGAGGAGCGACAGGGCGCCGACGACGCCGACGAGGGCACCGAGAGCCCCGAGGCCTCCGACGACCCAGACGCCGAACGGCGTACTCTCGTTGCTCATCGAGCGCACACGCTCTCGGCGCGACGGTCCTGATCGGTCCGTTCCATCGCCCCTATTTCTCGATCCGGATACGTAAACGATCGGTGACCTCGACAGGTGACGACGTACCACGGGAGCGATCGGCAGAGGGCGGACTGGACGGCTACCGACGGCACTCGTGGATCCCTCGGCGTCAGTACGGTGCTGGGCGGCGAACGGCCGCCGGCGCGGTCGCGCGGTCCTCAGTCGTCCGCGGTGAGCGTCGCCTCTTCGTCCTCTTCTCGCTCGGCCTCGCGCTTTTCCTTTTCCTCGCGCTCTTTTTTGTCTTTGATCTTCTTCATTCGGAAAATCTCCTCGCGCTCCTGTTCCTCGAGTTTCTGCTCGATGTACTCCTCGGACTCCCGGAGTTCGGGCAGCAGTTTGAACTCGAGGGCGTTGACGCGGCGCTTGGTCTTCTCTATCTCGTCGAGCATCTTCTTCATCGCCGTCTCGACCTCGGCGGCGAGGATGATCGACTCGAGCAGTTGCTCGTAGGCCTCCGCGGCCTCGTCGATGCGAGCCGAGGTCCCGAGGACGCCGTACCCGCGTTCGTCGATGGACTTGCGGACGCTACTCGACTCGATCTGGGGGACCACCACGCCCATGATGTTCTTCGACTCGGTGGTGATCTCGGGGTGGTCCTGCAGGG
>CAZEIO010000253.1:0-2274 GCA_964512525.1 uncultured Halobacteriales archaeon | reverse complement strand
CCCGCTCCTCGAGGTCCTCGGCCCGCTCCAGCGGCGGCGCCTCCCGCGGTCGGGTGGGCAGCGGGGCAGCCTGGCCGTCCAGAAACTGCTCGATGCCGCGCTTGCCGCCCTCCGGGTCCACGACGGCCTCGGCGAAGAAGTCTGCCTCTCGCTCCATGCCTGTTTTGAGACCGTCCTCGAACCCCGTGCGCACGGCCGCGACGGCCCGTTCGAACGCCCGCTCGCGACCGACGCCGGCGTGCTCACATGCGCGGCGGTTGCGACGGACGTGCTCGTGGTCGAGGATACCTTCCGGGAACTCTCCGGGCTCGTGCCACCGCTCGCGGGCGGCCTGGCGATCCTCGCGGGCGTCCCGCAATGTGTCGTCTTCGCCCCGGACGTGCGCCCGGGCCAGTGCGGCGGCTCTGAGGCAGGCGGGCCGCTCGCTCACCTCGTCCACGAGGCCCATCTCGACGGCGTCTCCCGCGTCGATCTCCCGTCCGTTGGTGATCGCGGTGAGGGCGTCGGCCAGGCCCTCCCGGCCGCGCCGGTCGGCCAGCAGGCGGGAGAGCCGCTGTGTGCCGCCGTAGCCGGGGATGATGTTCAGCCGCAACTCGGGCTGGCCGAAGCTGGCGTGGTCCTCGGCGACGGTGTAGTGCGTGGCGAGTTGCAGTTCGTTGCCGCCGCCCAGCGCGGCGCCGTCGACGGCGGCGACGACGGGCACCGACAGCGTCTCCAGGCGCTCGAAGGCCTCGTGAGCGGTGCTGGCGAAGGCGCGCGCTTCCTCCCGCCCGTGGACCTCCTCGAGCAGTTGCTCGACGTCCGCGCCCGCCACGAACGGGTCGCCCTCGCTCGCGACGACGACGGCACCCACCGACTCGCGCCCCTCGACGTGGCCGAGGACCGTGTGGAGTTCGTCCAGTGCCCGCTCGGTGAGTGCGTTCACCGGCGGATTGTCCACGACGACGGTCGCAATCTCCTGATCGGTGCCGGGGACGGCGTTGTACTGCACGCGGAAGAAGCGGTACTCCTCGAGACGGTCCTGCTCGCGGGCGACCCGCTGGCGGCGCCGCCAGCGTTCGGCCTTCGGCCTGATGCGCTCGACAGCTTCCGGGTTCCGGAGGGTGGTGGTGTCGCCCACCTCGTCGCCGGCGAGCATCGCCGTCAGCATCCGGCGCATGTACTTGCCCGACCGGGTCTCGGGAAACGCCTCGACCTCGACGAACGCGTCGGGGACGGCGACGACGCCTTTCTCCTCTCGGACGAGGCCGGCGAGGCGGTCCTCGACCTCGGCGGTCAGGGACTCTCCCTCGCGGGTCTGGACGAACGCGACGGGGACGAGTCCCTTCTGGTGGTGGGGCGCGCCGACGACGACGACGTTCGCGACGGGCGTGTCGGGGTGTAACTGCTTGTCTCGCAGCATCGCCCCCTCGAGTTCCTCGGTGCCCATGCGGTGACCGGAGACGTTGATGACCTCGTCCGACCGGCCGTGGAGGGTGAACGAGTCGTCGGCGTACCGCTTCGCTACGTCGCCCTGGAGGTAGGCGTACTCGCCGTCGCGTTCGGCCCAGTACACGTCCTCGAAGCGCTCGCGGTTGCCCGCCCACTCCGCCGGCGCGTCGGGGTCGAACTCGTCGCCCGCCCCCCAGACCGTCCGCATGAGGTAGGGGTACGGCTCGCGGATCATTATCTCGCCGCGCTCGCCCTCGGCGGCGTCCGTCCACTCCACGCCGTCGGTGGTCTCTCGGCGCTGCCAGACGTCGCCGAAGACCCACGGACAGGGGTACGTGTGGGTGTCCGGCCGGAGCGGCATCTCCTCGTTGCCGTAGAAGTGCGTGAAGACGATGCCGCCGTGTTCGGTCGCCCAGTAGGAGTTGGCGTACCACGGACACACCTCGCGCATGCCGAACTCCTGGACGGCCTCGTTGACCGGTTCCGCACAGAAGGTGGCCACCCGCAGGGAGTCCGTCGCCCACTCCCGCATGTCGGCGACGTTGCCCTCCTCTTCCATGACCGTCTTCAGGAAGGTCACGCCCGCCTTGAAGATGTCAACGTCGTACCGCTCGACGATGGACGAGAACCGCCCGGCGTCCGGGTACAGCGGCGACCCCTCCGCGACCACGCTGGTGGTGCGCGTCGCGAGGCAGGCGCTGATGAGGTACGACTGGCCGGTGATCCAGCCCGGGTCGGCGACGACGAAGGCGGTGTCACCCGGCCGCGCGTCGAACGACACCCGCATCGTGTGGGCGATGCCGGCGGTGTAGCCGCCGTGGACGTGGACGACGCCCTTCGGCT
>CAZEIO010000252.1:0-2280 GCA_964512525.1 uncultured Halobacteriales archaeon | reverse complement strand
AGTGGCCGGTCCGGGACCGCCGGGCCGGCTACGAGCAGTCGCTGTCGGTGCTCCGACAGATCGCCGAGGAGTCCGACGCCTACGCGAAGACCTCGCTGATGCTCGGCGTCGGCGAGTACGACCACGAGGTGTACCGCACCCTCCGGGACCTCCGCGAGCGCGGGGTGGACGTGGTGACGCTGGGGCAGTACCTCCAGCCGTCGCGCTCGCACTTAGACGTCGCGTCGTACGTCCACCCCCAGAAGTTCGAGACGTGGCGGCGGGTCGCCGAGGACGAACTCGACTTCCTCTACTGTGCGGCCGGGCCGATGGTGCGGTCGTCGTACAAGGCAGGCGAACTGTTCGTGGACGCCCTCCTGCGGGACGGTCGGTCGGTGGAGGAGGCCCGCCAGCGGGCCCGGTCGGAGACGGCCGAGGCCGGCGACTGACCGCCGTCGGTCCACGAACGCGGCCCACGGAACGGCCGTCTCGCCACCGCGATCGGACGAGAACCGGGGTTACTGTACGGTCGCGAAAGCACTATGTCCAGAGCGGCCAAACGTCGGGCCATGAGGTGGCTTCTGCCGTGAGTACGCTCCAGCGCGACCCCGGGGACCGCGTACAGGTACTCGACGACACGGGTCGGGTCCTCGAGGACGCCGAGGTGCCCGACCTCGACGACGAGACGCTCGTCGAGATGTACGCCCAGATGCGGCTGGCACGGCGCTTCGACGAGCGCGCCGTCAGCCTGCAGCGACAAGGGCGGATGGGCACCTATCCGCCCCTGTCGGGACAGGAGGGAGCGCAGATCGGCAGCGCCCACGCCATCGAGGACGAGGACTGGATGTTCCCGTCCTACCGGGAACACGGCGCGGCACTGGTCCGCGGCCTGCCGCTGAAGAAGACACTACAGTACTGGATGGGCCGCGAGGACGGCAACGAGATTCCCGAGGAGATGAACCTCTTCACCGTCGCCGTCCCCATCGCCACGCAGATACCCCACGCCGCCGGTGCCGCGTGGGCCTCCAAGCTGAAGGGCGACGACAAGGCCTTCCTCTGTTACTTCGGCGACGGGGCGACGTCGGAAGGGGACTTCCACGAGGGGCTGAACTTCGCCGGGGTCTTCGACGTCCCCGCGGTCTTCTTCTGCAACAACAACCAGTGGGCCATCTCGGTGCCCCGCGAGCGCCAGACCGCCTCGGCCACGCTCGCCCAGAAGGCCGAGGCCTACGGCTTCGAGGGCGTCCAGGTGGACGGGATGGACCCGCTCGCGGTGTACTCGGTCACCCGCGACGCCGTCGAGAAGGCAAAGACCGGCTCCGAGGCGAACGAGGATCTCGGCTCCGCGACGCGACCGACGCTCATCGAGGCGGTGCAGTACCGCTTCGGCGCCCACACCACCGCGGACGACCCGACCGTGTACCGCGACGACGAGGAGGTCGAGCGCTGGAAGCAAAAAGACCCCATCCCCCGGATGGAGACGTTCCTGCGAAACACCGGCCGTATCGACGACGAGGGCGTCGAGTCCGTCGAGAACCGCATCGAGGAGCGCGTCGCCGACGCCATCGACGCCGCCGAGGCCGCCCCAGAACAGGAGCCGGCGGAGATTTTCGCCCACGTGTACGAGGGGATGCCGAGGCGTCTCGAAGAGCAACTCGAGTACCTCGAACGACTGCGCGAGCGCCACGGCGACGAGGCGCTCCTGGAGGATTGACAATGGCGACACAGCAAGCGACCCAGAACCTCACGCTCGTACAGGCGGTCAGAGACGGTCTCGCGACGGAGATGGCCCGCGACGAGGACGTCCTCGTCATGGGCGAGGACGTCGGCGTCAACGGCGGCGTGTTCCGCGCCACGGACGGCCTCATCGAGGCCTTCGGCGAGGACCGCGTGGTCGACACGCCGCTTGCGGAGTCGGGCATCATCGGCACGGCCGTCGGGATGGCCGCCTACGGTCTCCGGCCGGTGCCCGAGATACAGTTCCTCGGCTTCATCTATCCCGGCTTCGACCAGATCGTCAGCCACGCCGCCCGACTGCGCACCCGCTCGCGCGGGCGATACACCGCGTCGATGACGATCCGCGCCCCGTACGGCGGCGGGATCCGGGCCCCGGAACACCACTCCGAGTCCTCCGAGGCCTTCTTCGTCCACCAGCCCGGCCTGAAGGTGGTCATCCCCTCGACGCCGGCAGACACGAAGGGACTGCTCGCCTCGGCGATCCGCAGTCCCGACCCGGTCGTCTTCCTCGAGCCGAAACTGATCTACCGCTCGTTCCGGGAGGACGTCCCCGAGGGCGAACAC
>CAZEIO010000251.1:0-2287 GCA_964512525.1 uncultured Halobacteriales archaeon | reverse complement strand
CATCCGTCGGGTCGCCGAGAACGCCGTTGTCGGTGTTCTCGACGGCGTCGTAGAACGTCCGTGCCGCGTGGACGCGGCTCCCGTCGTCCGCGTCCGGTCCCCACTCGACGAGACCACCGTCTCTCGCCGCCGTCAGCGCGTCCTCTCTGACGAGTTCGGGGGCGATGTGCAGCATCATCGACGTCTCCTTCGGCCCGCCGTGGGGACCGGGCGTCTCGAACAGGTCCTCGATCAGGTCCCGGACCGAGTTGTCCCACATCCACTCGATGGCGTAGGCGGTGCCGTCGTCACGCAGACGTCGCCCCACCTCGCGGAGGTGCTGGACGTTGCCGCCGTGGGCGTTGACGAAGACGACACGGTCCACGCCGTGGTACGTGAGGTTGCGGGTGAGACTCTCGACGTAGTCCCGGAAGACGGGCGCGTCCACCCACATCGTCCCGTGGAACTGGCGGTGGTGTGGGCTGACGCCGACGTTCACGGTCGGCGTACAGAGGTGTCCGGTGCGGTCGGTCGCGGCGCGGGCGAGTGCCTCGGCGATACGGTGGTCGGTGCTCTCCGGGAGGTGTGGGCCGTGCTGTTCGGTCGAGCCGAGCGGGACGACCGCGAGTGACTCCTCTGCGACGTACTCCCCCAAGTCCGGCCAGGTCTGGTCCGCGAGGTACATGCAGTCGCCGACTCGTCCCACCGACAAAACCGCCCCGGTTACGGCGACCGGTCAGTCGCCGCCGTAGAGGTAGAACCCGAGCGCCAGTGCGCCGACGCCCACGAACGCGCGGATGGCTGCCCGCTCCGTCGCGCCGTTGAGGAACAGGGCCGTCGCGATGCCGAGGAAGCCGAAGCCGACGGCGGTGTGGACGCCGAGGAGGACGTGTTGGGTCTCCAGCCACTCGGGGAAGATACGCTTGAACAGACTCATACGTACATCCCGACCGGTGGTCACTAAAACCGTCCGGAACACGTCAACGCTCAGACGACCACTTCACGTACGCCAAGACACTTTATCGACCGGCTCGAGGGGCGATCGATGACAGACGACCGCGACGGTGGAGAAGACGCCCGTCGCACGCGCCGCCGCCTGCTCTCGACGCTCGGGACGGCCGGTCTCGTCGGTCTCGCCGGCTGTAGTGGCCTCTCGCTCGGCGGCTCGGGTACCGACCGCGAGCCGTTCGGCGTCTCGGCGACGGTCTCCGACCCCGACACTACCGAGACCGCAGGCGGGGACCGGCTCCCGGCGGCGTCCGCCCGCGTCGCCGCCGGTAGTCGAGTGTTTCCACCGTTCGCACGCCGGACGGTCCGCGAGGAGATAGGGGGCCGGCGGCGACTCGTCCTCGTCGGCGACCCGCTGTCGGAGACGCCGCGGGGAACGACCTTCGGAGCAGGGTTCCTCGACCCGCCGGCGGTCGGCGGTCCGGCGAAACTGCGACTGGCCCTGCAGAACGACGCAAACCGGGGACGCGCGCTCTCGTTCGGCCGCACGCCGCCGTTTTCCGCGCCACGGGCGGTCCTCGCCGGCCCGGTCGTTCGCAGGGACCGGACCACGACGCCGCGGTACCTGCTGGTGCCGTCCGAGGAGTCGCCGTACGGCGACCTCGTGCCGCAGGCCCCGACCGACGGTCACTGGTACGCGACGGACGGCCTCGACGTTCCGGCGACCGGCCGTGGGTACGACGTCAGACTCGGGCCCGGCGAGTCGGTCGTCCGGGACTACTTCCTGCTCAGACACCCCGACGCTCCGCCGACGGACCGGGAGGCGGTCGCCTTCGACGCCGACGCCAGCGCGACGGCACTCGGTCTCGGTGCCTTTACCCCGAACCAGACCGGCGAGGAGTTCATCGCCCGGTCCGTGCCTGACTTCCCCGTCGGCAAGACCAGTTTCTTCCGTGGCGGTCTCGGTCCCGTGTTCGTCCGGCCGAGCCAACCGCGTCTCACGCTGCCCCGCGCCGAACTCAGCCTGGAACTGGTGAACAACTCCCTCCAGTCGGTCGCCGCCGATCAGCAGCTACGACTGTACCGTCTGGTCGACGGCGAGTGGTTCCGCGTCCTGCCGTGGGAACTGCAGATCCTCCTGCGACTGCCGCTGCCGCCCGGAGCGACGCAGACGACCCGGCTGCGCGTGGACAGCGCCGTGGAGTCCGAGCCACTCCCCTCGACGACCGGTCCCGGTTCCGTGGTCCTCGGGCCGGGACTGTACGGCATCGCGTACGGCAGTCGGCCGGCGGGGCGGCCGTTCCCGACGACCCCGCTGGTGGTGCGCCGCGACGGCGCCCGCCCGCCGCCGACGGAGACG
>CAZEIO010000250.1:0-2294 GCA_964512525.1 uncultured Halobacteriales archaeon | reverse complement strand
GAGGCGCGGGAGATCACCCACGTCCAGGCGAACTTCGACTTCTACAACCACGGCTGGACGGAGATGATGGAGTTCCCGGCCGACGAACTGGAGACGCACTACGAGCGCCACGCCGACTTCTTCGAGCGCCACGGGATCACCATCGACGACCCACTCGGCGACTTCCGCACCCGGGAAGTCCCCGGTGCCCCGGCGACGCCGGAGCGTCTCGACGACCCCGAACATCCCCACGCAGAGGGTGGGTTCGCCGACGACGTGTACGTGGAGGGACCGGACGGCGAACTCCGCGTCGGCGGTCAGGACGAACCCGACGAGGTGGACCCGGCGGCCGCACCCGGTCTCGACGACGAAACCGTCCGCGCCGCAGACGGCGACGCCGACTCGTAGCGAGAACCGACCGACAACTACCGACCGGCGAGGCGGACGAGTTCGTCGCTGCCGTCCTCGGTGATGGGGTCGCCGTGGCCGACGGCGGCGACGGCGAACGTGGGCGCCCGCGAGGCGAGTCTCTCGACGCTCTCCCGGACGGCGGCGGCGTCGTGGCTGAGGTACCACGGCGACCGCTCCAGCCGACCCTCCCGCGACCGGACGAGGTCGCCGAGGACGCCCACGTCGCGGTCGCCGCTGACGTAGGCGACGTGGCCCTCCGTGTGACCGGGGGTGTGGTAGGCGGTGAAACTGCCCAGTTCGTCGCCGTCGGCGACCGTTCGCACCTCCAGGTCGGGCACCGACAGCAGCGGGCGAGTGAGCCGCTGGACGAGCCCCTTCAGGCTGAGGAAGGCTGGCTTCCGGCGGCCGGTGAAGTAGCCGTCGTCCGGTTCGTGGAGGTACACGGGCGCGTCGAGGGCCGACGCCAGTCCGGCGAGACCGCCGACGTGGTCGAGATCGTAGTGCGTCACGAGGACGCGGTCCACGTCCGTGACGTCGTGGCCCGTCTCGGCGACCTCCTCGGCGAGCGTCTCGGCATCGCCGGGCGTGCCGGCGTCGAACAGGAACAGTTCGTCGTCCGCGACGAGGTAGGCACTCGCGGCTCGCAGCTGCAGTTGCCAGACGCCCTCGGCCAGTGCTCTCGCCACTGCCGCCCTTTCCGCGAGGGGACGTATGAATCCTGTCGCGCCGGCAGTCCGTCCGTGGACCCCCGCCCGCACCGCGAGGGCGCGACGCTTATGTCCGTCAGGAGCGAACTGCGGGTATGTCCGAGCCGCGCGTTCCCGGTCGCGACTCGACCGTGACCCTGCCCTGCGGCGAGACCGTCGCCGCCGGGGACGTTGACATGGGAATGCGCGACCTGTCGTGCGCCTGTGGCGAGACGCACGCCGTCGTCACCGACGTCCACCCACCGGGTCGGTTCGTCCCCGAGTCGTTCGTCCGCGACCTGCAGGCGGCCGTGGAGACCGACGACGAGTTCGACGAGTTCGGTACGCCCCACGTCATGGGGATGGTCCGCGAGGAGTTCCCCGACGAGGTGGTCAGCCTGGACGTCTCCGACGACGGGTCGGTCGGTTACGCCCTCCTGTGGGTGGCGGCCTTCGACTCCCGGCGCCTGCACGAGGTCGTCGTCGAACTCCTGGTCGAGATGATGGACCACGCACTGGGGCACGCCGACGACGACGCGGCCCGCGAACAGTTCCGCGAACAACTGGCCGCGTTCGACGTCCCGGCGTTCGTGGACCAGTACCGCCGCCAGCGAGACTTCGAGGACGAACACGACCGGCCGGCCTGACAGGATGGGTGGACCGGCGGTCGCGACCGGTAGTGGAGTCCCGCCGACCGTCGCTTCACCCGTCTCGTCACATTACGGTATTTTTATATATTCTCTTCCCGTATAGGAAGGGGGTGTATGACACGGGCGGCGTTGATTGCGTCGGCCGGCCAGGATGAAATCGCACGCCGGCACGGGACGACGTCGAAATCACCCGTGAGAGCGTGTAAGACGCCAGTCTGACGCCGTTTTATGTCGATCCGGGTCCTGTGATCTCACATGCGAACCCGGCGCGGCGAGTTCGAGCGGATCGTGTCCGTCCTCGAGGAAGCCGATGCCGACGGTCCGCTCACCGCCCGCGAGATTCTGGAGGTACTCCAGGCACACGGCGAGGAGTTCGACAGCGCCCACCGCGTGGCGACGGTCCTCGGCCGCCACGCCGAGACCGGCGAGGTGGAGATCATCCGCGACCACCCCTACCGCTACGAGTTCGAAGACACCGGCGCCTGAGCCCGCTCCGCCGCCGACCACGGCCACCCAGTCCATCGGCGACAGGTTCGCCAACTGGTCCGAGGACTTCTTGCACCGCGTT
>CAZEIO010000249.1:0-2307 GCA_964512525.1 uncultured Halobacteriales archaeon | reverse complement strand
GGGAGACGCCACGGCGCGTGTTCAACTACAGCGAGGCGTTCACCCCGTGGCACCGGGCCGCGACCGTCGGCGGGTTCGTCCTCGGCTTCTCGTTTCTGGTCATGTTCTACAACATGCTGAAGAGTGCCTTCACCGGCGAGGACGCCGGCGAGGCACCGTGGGCCTACGCCACGACGGCCGAGTGGGCGGTCGAGTCACCGCCGCCGCTCGAGAACTTCCCCGGCGTCCCGAGTTACCGCGACGGGAAACTCCAGTTCCTCGACCGGGTGACGCCCGACGGCGGCACGGTCGGCGGCGCACAGACCGACGGCGGCGTCGTCTCGGAGGCCCACGGCTACGAGGGCGGTCACGCCGGCGGCCACGACGACCACGCTAGCTGGATGCCGTTCGTCATCAGCGCCGGGGCGTTCGTCATGTTCGTCGGTCTCTCGGGCGTGTTCAACTACGGCGTGACGGTGGACGGGCAGGAGGTCGTCGGCATCCTCGACGCCCTGCGCGTCGGCGCGCCGGCGGTGGACCCAGCCTTCCTCGCGCTGACGATCGGCGGCGGCGTGGTGACCTCGTTCGGACTGGTCGCCTTCACGCTCGAGTCGTTCGAGGTCACCGACATGGCGGTCGCCGAGCGCTGGCCGTTCGAGGGCATCGAGCGCGGTAAACTCGGCATGTGGATGTTCCTCGCGAGTGACGTGGTGCTGTTCGGCGGATTCATCGGGTCGTACATATTCATCCGGGTGGCAGAGGGCTGGAACGCCGCCATCTGGGCGCTCCCCGAGGAGTCTCTGCCGGGGCTGGTCAACACCTACATCCTGCTGACGTCGTCGTTCACCGTCGTCCTCGCGCTGGTCGCCGCCGAGAAGGGCTCCTCGAAGGGCGTAGTGGCCTCGCTGGTCGCCACCGTCGTCCTCGGGTTCGGCTTCCTCGGTAACAAGGCCATCGAGTGGATCCACCTGTTCGAACACGGCCACACGCCCTCGGCGGGTATCGCCGAGTCCACGTTCTTCCTCACCACGGGCCTGCACGCGGCCCACGTCGTCGTCGGCCTGGCCATCGCGGTGTTCATGATCGGTCGGGCGGCCCGCGGTGCCTACCTCGAGGACGACGCCCAGCTGGAGTACTACGGGCTCTACTGGCACTTCGTGGACATCGTCTGGCTGTTCCTGTTCCCGCTGTTTTACATCGTGTGATCACAATGTCCAGGCTCAAACTCTACACCGCGATTTACGTGGTCCTGTTCGTGCTCGCGACCGCCCAGGTGGGTCTCGAGGGCTTCCTCGACGTCGGTGCCACGTTCCTCGGGGTCGAGGCCTACTGGTGGGTGTTCGTGGCCATCATGGTGGTCTCGATGTTCAAGGCGGTCGTCGTCGCCGGCTACTACCAGCACCTGCGCTGGGAGCCCCGCTCGTTGTCGTACCTGATGCTGCTGGGACTGGGTGCCGCGCTGGCGCTCACGCTCGCGGCGGCGTACTCCATCACGTGACGGCCGTCGCGGTGTCGAGTCCGGTCCGACACGCCCGCTGGCCGTCGTCTGCCCACGTCTGGGCGAGACGGACCCGAGCAGTCCGGCACCGACGGCGGATCGGTGGAGTGAAAGGCGACGGCGACCGATCGGCACCGAAATGGCAGGGTCCGCGCTCCTGAGCACGCTGGCGACGGTCCTCCTGTTGCTCGTCGTCGTCGTGACCATCTCGATAGCGGGACAGCGCCGGGAGATGGACGTCAGCGGCGCATCGTTCGACGTCCTCGACCGCCTCAGCGGACCCGTCGGCTGGATGCTCGGGTTCGTCCTCGTGGCGATGCTCCTGGGAGGTGGGGCCATCGTCGCCGTCGCCGACGGGGGGTTCGTCCCCGGCGTCGGCAGCAGCGGGATGACGACGCTCGTCCTCCTCGTCCTGTCGCTGATGCTCGGGGCGTACGTCCTCCTCGGCACCTACTACGCCGTTCGCTACCGGGGGGCCGCGTCCTCGCTCGCGGCCGCCATCAGCGCCTCACTTCTTGGGTTCGTCGTCCTCGCCGTCATCACCCTGCAGTTGGTCGGCCTCATCTGAGCGGCGGGGGGCCGCCCGCGTCGCCCGACCCCGACTACGGTTCCGACTCCGGGCCGGCACCCGCCGTGCCGGTGCCCGTCGTCCGCCCACTCCCGTCTATCTCGTCGAGGACGCGCTGGTGGAACTCCCGCAGGACGGCACTCTCGTCCTCGGCGAGGACGACGTCCGAGGCCATCAGTGTCGCCAGCCCGAACGCACGCGGCGTCGGTGACGACGCGGAGTGTGAGACCACCTCGACGTCGCCCGCCTGGATGCGCCCGAG
>CAZEIO010000248.1:0-2309 GCA_964512525.1 uncultured Halobacteriales archaeon | reverse complement strand
TGACGACGGTGTACGTCACCCACGACCAGACCGAGGCGATGACGATGGGCGACCGTATCGCCGTCCTGAACGACGGCGTCCTCCAGCAGATCGGGACGCCACTCGAGTGCTACCACACGCCGAACAACCGCTTCGTCGCGGGCTTCATCGGCGAACCGTCGATGAACTTCTTCGACGTGACCAACGATGACGGCGTCCTCCGGGGCGACAGTTTCTCGTACCCGCTGCCGGCCGCCGCCCGCGAGGCGGTGGGCGACGCGACCGCCCTCACCCTCGGCGTCCGCCCGGAGGACGTGACCTTCCGACCGCACACCACCGGCGCCGGCGACCACGGCTTCGAGTGCGTCGTGGACGTCGTCGAACCCGTCGGCGACACGAACAACCTCTTCCTCCGCTTCGAGACCGACGACGGCGAGACGGCTCAGACCTTTGCCGTCACCGTCGGCGGCACGACCGACGTCGAGAGCGGCGACCGCGGCGTCGCCCGCGTCCCACCCGAGGTGATCCACCTCTTCGACGCCCGCGACGGCCGGGCGCTGAAGAACCGCGAGACCACCGAGGTCGAGAGTATCACCGCGGACTGAACACTCGAGTGACGGCGGCCCGAGGGTTCTGCCACGGGTGACGGCGGCGAGCGACGTCGCCGACTCGGGGATCCGACGGTCGGTGCTCCCGTCTCTCCGCCAGTTTTTCACCGCGAGGGCTCTCCTCCGTCCCATGGACGAGACGACGGCCGGCGCCCTCGGTCGCACCTGGGCGAGCGACCGGCCCTGGGACGTGCTGACCAGACTCACCGAACTCGAGAGCCGGTTCGCGGGACACCCCGGCGACCGCGAGGCCGCCGGCATCGTCGCGGCCGCCCTGGAGGACGCCGGCGTCCGTGACGTTCGGCGAGAGCCGTTCGAGGTGACTCGCTGGACGCACGGCGACACCGACCTCACGGTGACGGTGCCGGGGCGAGCCCTCTCTCGGTCGTTCGAGGCCGTCACGCTCCCGTACTCGCCGGGCTACGAGGGGACCGCGCCGCTGGTGGACGTCGGGTACGGGACGCCCGCGGAACTGGCGGAGACCGACGTCGAGGGGGCCATCGTGCTGACCAGCACCAGAAGCCCGCCGGACCTCGACCGTCACTACCACCGCGTCGAGAAGGTGGGCAACGCGGCGGCCGCCGGCGCGGAGGGGTTCGTCTTCGTCAACCACGTCCCGGGCGGTCTCCCGCCGACCGGCACGCTCTCATTCGGGTCGGAGGCAGTCGTCCCCGGCGTCGGGGTGAGCCGGGAGGCCGGCGAGTGGCTCCGGGAGTACGCCGGGGAGGGTGCTCGCGTGCGCCTCGACGTGTCGGCCGACATGGAGCCGGGCCGGAGCCAGAACGTCCGCGGTCACCTGGGTCCCGACACCGACGAGACGGTGGTGGTCCTCGCCCACTACGACGCCCACGACGTCGGAGAGGGGGCACTCGACAACGGGTGTGGCGTCGCGACAGTCGTCGGGCTAGCCGAGTTCCTGGCGACGCCCGGTATCGACCTCGACCGCCGGGTCCAGATTGCAGCCGTCAGCGGCGAGGAGATCGGCCTGCTCGGTAGCGAGGCTCTCGCCGGCGAACTGGACGCCGACTCGGTGCACGCGGTCGTCAACGTCGATGGCGCGGGCCGCTTTCGGGACCTCAGGGCGCTAACCCACACCGCCACGCCCCTCGCGGACCTCGTCGAACGGGTGACCGGGCGGGTGGACCACCCGGCCAGCATCGAGGACAGCCCCCACCCGTACAGCGACCACTGGCCGTTCCTCCGGGCGGGGGTACCCGCCCTCCAGTTGCACAGTGCCGACGAGGAGACCGACGGCCGGTGGCAGCGCGGCTGGACGCACACCCGGGCGGATACACGCGACAAGGCCGACCCGCGGATCCTCCGGGAGCACGCGATGCTCGGTGGTCTCCTCGTCCGGGAACTGGCGGGCACCGACCTCCCCCGTGTGGACCCGGCGGACGTTCGTGACCGACTCGTGGACCGAGGCGCAGACGAGGGGATGCGAGCGGCGGGCATCTGGCCCGAAGACTGGCGGTGACACCCGGGTCGGTGACGACCCGCCATCCGTACGGATGCCGACCGGCGTCGTCGAACCCACGGGAGAGTGCCGTCGAGCCGACCCCCACCGCGCGGAGACGAGGCTAGGTCGCACCGCGCTCTCGCGTCGGCGACCCCGTGACTCTCAGTTTCGCGTCCCGGAGAGCCAGCCGGCGTCGGCGGCGCGGACCAGTTCCGACCCGGCCGCCCGCCAGTCGTCACCCGCCGCCTCGAAGACGGCCCGCG
>CAZEIO010000247.1:0-2363 GCA_964512525.1 uncultured Halobacteriales archaeon | reverse complement strand
GTCGCGGTCGCGTAGGCGAGATAGCCGCCGGTGCGGTGCTGACAGCCCTTCGGCTGACCCGTCGTCCCGGAGGTGTACATCAGGAACAGGGGGTCCTCGGCGTCGCGGGAGACGGGGGCGACGGACGCGCCGCGGGTGTCGTGGAGGAGGTCCGCGGCGAGGACGTCGTGTGGGGCGAGGTCGTCGGCGTCGAGGACCGGTTCGTGGTCGGGAGCGGAACCGGACTCGAAGACGGCGCTGCCGTGGCGTTCGAAGACGAGGACGCTCTCGACGTCGGTGTCGGCTTCGGCGACAGCCCTGTCGGCCTTTGCCTTGTGATCGAGGAAGTCCCCGCGGCGGTAGTAGCCATCGACGGTGACGACCACCTCGGAGTCGGCGTCGTCCACGCGGTTGGCGAGTGCCGACGCCGAGAAGCCCGCGAAGACGACGGAGTGGACGGCACCGATGCGGGCACAGGCGAGCATCGTCACCGGGAGCGCGGGGACCATCGGCAGGTGGACGGTCACCACGTCGTCGGCCTCGACGCCCAGTTCGCGGAGGGCGGCGGCCGTCGCGTTCACCCGGCGGTGGAGTTCGCGGTACGTGATGGAGCGACGGAGACCACCTTCGCCCTCCCACTGGAGGGCGACCTGGTTCGGTCGCTCGTCGAGGTGGCGGTCAACGCAGTTGACCGAGGCGTTGAGCCGGCCGCCGACGAACCACTCGTAAAACGGCGGGTCGGAGTCGTCGAGGACGCGGTCCCACGACTCGTCCCAGTCGAGGAGGGCGGCGTACTCCTCGTAGGCGTCGGGCCACTCGGTCTCGAACCGGCGGTGGACGCTCGAGTCCGTGCAGTTGGCCTGACCGACGAAGTCCACGGGCGGCCGGACGTAGTCGCGGGCGTCGAGTCGGGCCTCGATGTCGCCGTCGTCTCCTGACTGAGCCATGTGCGCACGGTGGACGGGCACCGACAAGAAGGTAACTCAGCCGCGTTCGGACACCGGCACGTTCGACACGGCGGGACGACTCTCGACGGAGATGGTCACGTCCCGCGCCGCGCCCTCGAGGTCCCGCACCGCGCGGACGACCATCCGCTCCACCTCGCGGACGAGGAGCGGCTTCACCTGTGCGACCGCGCGGTCGAGGTCGAAGAACTCCGGCAGGCTGACGGCGTCACCGAGGGCAGCGGAGCTCGGGTCGAACTCGGCCTCCAGACGGACCCGGGTGGCGGCGGCGACGCACTCTCGTTCGGCGGACTCGGGCGCGGGCGAGAGACGCCACCGTCCGCTCGCCTCGACTCCCTCGACTATCTCCCAGTCGATGCGCTCGGGGCGGACCGCCTCGGTCACGCGCGACCGGACCGAACAGCCCAGTTTCCACCACGCGAGGCGAACGTCGTACTCGGTGTCCTCGGCGGGTCCGGTCGTCCGTCGCGTCGGCGGCCCGGGCGGGGAGACGTCGGCGGCGGACTGCCCGCCGTCGCACTCCGTTTCTGGCGTCCGCCCTCGCACCGGCGTCGGGCGTGGTTCCGGGTCGTCTCCGGCGTCGTCTCGGGGCTGGGCGGTCTTCAGGTACCGGGAGTAGCGAGGAAAACGAGAGAAGTCACGGAGGAAGTCGTACACGTCCGCTGGGGGACGGTACACGACGGTGCTGACGACGAGGTGGTCCACGACGAGGGTCGTAGTTCGTGGACGGGCCTAAGCCTTGCCGTCGTGGGCCTCGGGGAGTTTTTACCCGTCGCTCACCGAGAGGGGGGTATGGCCGGCACGGACTCGGACGACGAGCGGGAGACGTTCGACTACGACCTCGAGGAGGTCGAGGGCTCCGAGAGCGAGGACGACGCCGAGTCGGCGGCCGAGAGCCCGCCGTGGCGATTCTCGCTCGAGGACGTGAGCGAGGAGGGCGTCGTCCGGTCGCGCATCGAGGCCGGCGACCCGAACCCGGAACACGTGCTGTTCGTCGTCCTCGGCGCCGTCGCGATGGTGCTCGTGTTCGTGCGCCTCTTCCTGCTCGTGGGTTGACCCGACCGCCGGACGGGAGGCCGCGGTGGTCGCCCCGGGCGGGAAACACCTTTTTTCTACGGGGGCGAAACGCCGTCTATGATCTCACTCGACGAGGCGGTGACGGCCCGACTCGAGTCACACGGGGCCCGCTTCGAGGTACTCGTTGATCCCGACGCAGCACTGGCGATCCAGCGCGGGGAGTTCGACGGCGACATCGAGGACGTCATCGCCGCCGAGGACGTGTTCGAGGACGCCTCCCGTGGCGACCGCCCGGCGGAGGCCGACCTCGAGGAAGTGTTCGGGACGACCGACGCACTCGAGGTGATTCCCGAGGTGATCGAGCGGGGTGAGATACAGATCACCGCCGAACAGCGCCGCGAG
>CAZEIO010000246.1:0-2372 GCA_964512525.1 uncultured Halobacteriales archaeon | reverse complement strand
ACGACTTCTGACAACCAATGAGCACCGAAGACACCACCGACACGAGCGCGGACACGCGGACAGGCGAACAGACAGAATCGAACTGCGGCGCCTCGCCTACGGCGGGCGAGACCGATACCGAGTCGAAGTGTGGCGCTGGATCGGCGGCAGGGACGGAGGCGGTCGAGACCGAGACGGAGTCGGCGTCGGCCTGCGGCGGTGCCGGTTCCTCGACGGACGCCGGCG
The DNA here is from genome assembly GCA_964512525.1 of uncultured Halobacteriales archaeon. Lineage (GTDB taxonomy): Archaea > Halobacteriota > Halobacteria > Halobacteriales > SW-7-71-33 > SW-7-71-33. Next base: position 2,147 of record CAZEIO010000246.1, on the reverse strand, counting down.
GTTCCGGTACCACCTCGGGGTCGTCATGTGGCGCGACGAAGAGCGACAAGAAGGCGACGACCGACGAGAAGGTGGGCGCGACGGCGGACTCGTTCGACGGCGAGCCGGGCCGTCTCGTCGCGGTCGGCCTCGGCCCCGGCCAGCCAGAGGGGATGACTGCACGGGCCCGGTCGGCACTGCTCGACGCCGAGCACGTCGTCGGCTACACGACCTACGTCGAACTCCTGCCGGAGGAGGTCACCGAGGCGGCCGACGAACTGTACGACACGCCGATGTGTGGCGAGGTGTCCCGGACCGAGGAGGCCGTCGACCGGACACTCGCCGGCAACGACGTGGCAATCGTCGGGAGCGGCGACCCGAACGTGTACGCCCTCGCCGGCCTGGCGCTGGAGATACTGGAGTCGAAGGGCACCACCGCGAGTGCCGTCGACTTCGAGGTGGTGCCGGGCGTGCCCGCAGCGCAGTCGTGTGGCGCCCGCGTGGGCGCGCCGCTGGTCAACGACACCGTCTCGATCTCGCTCTCGGACCATCTCACGCCGATGCCCACGATCGAGTCGCGGCTCCACGCCGCGGCCAAGGAGGGGTTCACGATCGCCATCTACAACCCCTGGAGCCGCAAGCGCCGGGAGAACTTCCAGAAGTGCTGCGAGATACTGGAGGAACACCGCTCGTCCGACACGCCCGTGGGCATCGTCCACGGCGCGGGTCGCGAGGACGAGCAGGTCGAAGTCGTCGAACTCGGCGACCTCGCCGACCTCGGCGAGACCGACCTGATCGACATGACGACGACCATCGTCGTCGGCAACGAGGAGACGTACGTCTGGGACGACCGGATGGTGACCCCGCGGGGGTACGAGTCGAAGTATGACTACTGAGTACCGCGTCCACCTGGACCGGGGCGCCTGCGAGGGCGTGTTCGCCTGTCTCGTGCGGGACGACCGGTTCCGCGAGGCCGAGGACGGCCTCGCGACGTTCGAGGGGTCGTCGGACACGGACGAGGGTGCCGACATGCAGACGGACGGCGGTCAGACGGTCATCTTCGACTGCGACGACGACCAGATCGAGGCCGCCCGTGGGGCCGCCGCGGCCTGTCCCGTCGCCGCCATCGATGTCGTCGCGGAGGGCGGCGATGAGTGACGCCGGCGAGGTCGAGGACGCGGACGGCGCGTCCGACGGGACGGCGACGCCCGTGGCGGACCTCCTGACCGCGACGCCGGGGACGGCGTACTTCTGGGGACGCGTGGCGGGCGACGGGGAACTGGCCGACGACTGCGTGACCGTCCGGACGGCCGACGAGACGGCCGCCGAGGCCCTCGCGGCGGTCGCCGGTGCCGACGACGTGGACCGGACCCACCGCGTCGCGGAACGAGAGTCCGCACACGACGCCTCCCTCGTCCGGTACGAGGACGAGTACACCCTGCAGGTGTTCGGCCCCGTGGCCGACCGCGCCGCGGCCGCCCTCGGGTTGCCGGCTGACGGCCGACCGGGCGGCTACCGACTCGACGCCCTCTCGGAGTACCGGCCGCAACTGGTCCGCGGGCTCCTCGAGGCCTGCGGGACCGTCTGCTTCCGGGAGTCCGCGGGGGCCGTCGGCGTCTCGTTCGTCCACGACGACGCACCGCTGTTGGGAACCGTGCAGTCACTCCTCGCGGCGGCCGACCCCCACCTGCCGACCGGAACGCTCTCGGAGACGTCGTCGGGGGGCCACTGGTTCGGTCTCGCCGACGACGCAGACGTCACTGGCTTCGCGCGGTGGGTGTACGACGGGAGCGAGGCGTCGGGGCTGTACGCGGCCGGCCGACGGCAGAAACTCGCCCGCAGCGTCGAGCGCGCGACCGGAACGCCGGTGGGGGAACTCACACGATGAGTGCGGACGGCGACGGTGCCGACGCGGGCCCCCCCGCGCCAGCAGAGAGTGACAGTACGGAGTCAGTCACGGACGCCGTCCCGGGCAGCCTCGACGACGAGGCGGTGGTCATGGTCGGCCACGGCTCCCGCCGTGAGAAGTCGAACGAACAGGTGCGGACCCTCGCCGCGAGCCTGGAGCGTCGGCTGGGCGTGCCCGTGGACGCGGGATTCATCGAACTCGCGTCGCCGGCCATCGGCGACGCCATCGACGGTCTCGCGCCCAGTGTCTCCCGCGTGAC
>CAZEIO010000245.1:0-2385 GCA_964512525.1 uncultured Halobacteriales archaeon | reverse complement strand
CCGCCCAGTAGAACAGCATCATCACGGCGCCCCAGAAGGCGCTCCAGCGGACGGCCGCCCCGAGGAGGAGCCCGAGGCCGACGAGCGTCAGGCCCCAGGCGTTCAGCGGGTCGATCAGCCAGAGCCAGTCGGTCGCGAGCGTCGTCCAGAAGCCGCCGAAGGGGTTACCCGGCGGGATGGCGTTTCGCAGGAACCCCCCGGCCGACCACGAGGGGTCGAGCACCTTCGTGATGCCGGCGTAGAACAGCGTCCACCCCATCACGAGGCGGAGACCGAGGAGGGCGTAGCCCACCGCCGTCTCCGAGTACTCGAACCGCGTTTCCCGCCCGAGCAGTTCCGTCTCCATCTGTCGCGTTCCCATGGTGGTCACCTCTGTACTCCCGACTACGCACCGACTGCTCCTCAAGTTAGACGCCGACTCCCAGTTCGTGAGAATCGCCTGTCACCCTGTCCGCGGCAGTCCCGGTCCGCCGGCGGCGACGGCAGGCGACGACCACCGGAGGTCGTCACGTCCCGCCGTCCCCGCTCGCGTCGGCCACGTCTTCGGTCCGCAGGAACATTCCCTTCGTTGCGGGACGGGTTTCCTCGAACCCGAACTGTTCGTAGAAGCCGTCCACGTCCGCCAGCAGGTTGACGTAGGCCCGCGGCGGGGCATCGCGGTCGAGGAAGGCGAGGATAGCCCGCATCACGGCCGTCCCCAGTCCCTGCCCCTGGTGGTCCGGGTGGACCACCATGTCGCAGACGTGGTACACCGAGCCGCCGTCGCCGACGACGCGGCCCATCCCCACCGTCGTCCCGTCGGTGCGGACGACCACGCCGTACACCGAGTTCGGCAGGCCTCGCTCGAGTCCCTCGCGCGACCGGCGGGCCATGTCGCTCGCCGCGCGGAGCCGACGGACGACCCCGACGGACGGCAGTCGCTCCACGAGGCAGTAGCCGTCGGGGAGCGTGGCCGCCGGGTCTGCCCTGCCGGTGGTGTCGTCGTTCACGACCATCGGAGCGGAGACGAAACGACCGCCGTCGGCGTGCGACCGGCTACCGCGCGGTCTGGGTGACCTCGCCCTGCACGGACCGCTTCACCTGCAGGGCGGCGCTTGCGGCGAGTCCGCGGGCGACCTCCTCGCGGTCGGCGGCGTCAACGGAGAACTCGGTGTCGTCGAGTTCGAGCGAGAGGTCGGCGCTGACGGGGTGTCCGGCGGGCGGGTGGACGGCGACGGTTCCGCGCGGACCGCTCACGCCGGACTGGACGTTCGAGTTGACGACGTACTCGTCGGGGAGAAACTCCCGGGTCCGGGCGGCGATGCGGACTATCTCCTCGCGTATCTCGCGGCGCTGGTCGGCGGAGAGTTCCGGCAGGTCGGCGGCGGCGCGCTTGCCCGCCTCGGTGATGCCCGGCAGTCCGGCGTGCGGATTGTTTCCGTTCACGTGTTGTCTGTTCTGGGCGGGGCGGCCGGAAAAAGATTCTGGGGTGCGGTGCTCGCCGCGTCGTCACGCCGGCACGCCGACCGGTTCGCCGACGCCGTACACCGCGAGGACGACCGCCGCGCCGTGGACGTCGAGTGCGTCGCCGTCGCCGTCGGCCACGCTCTGGTCACCGGCCTCCGTGGCGTCGTCCTCGCCGGCGTCGTCGGCCACTCCGTCACGCCACTCACCGACCGGGACCCCGCCGACCGTGGCCGGCCAGTCGCGGTCGTCGTCGTCGGCCCGCACACGCACGGCGTGTGCAGACCCGACCGGCCGGTCGGCGGCGGTCCACCCGCGTCGGTCGAACCCGGCGGCGAGACCACGCTCCGCCTCGGTCTCCGCCCGCCGCCGTGTCGCGGGGACGGCGTCGGCGTCGCCGACGGCGCCGGCCTCGTAGAACAGGCCCTCGCCGCCGTCGGTACGGGCCCAGTAGAGCGCGGCGCCGACGCTCGCCGGCGCGGGGGCGACGGCGCTGGCCTCGACGACGGTGAGACGGTCACCAACCCGTCCGAGGTCGAGTTGCCCGCGGTGCGTGTCGGCCTCGGGCGGCCCGTCGCGTCGCTCGACGCTCGCGTCGGCCGGGAGGACCGAGGAGACGCGGACGAGGTTGTAGTTCCCGACGCCGGCGTCGAGGAGGGCGGCGTCGTAGGCGGCGGTCTCCGTGGGGCCGCGGCCGGTGCCGGCGACGACGCGAATCTCCATGTCCGGGCGAGGGCGAGGCGACACAAGCCGGTGTCGGTCCGTTTCCCTCCCGTCGCGGCAGAGCAGGACAGAGCGGCGTCCCGGGGCCCTCCCGGCGCGACTCAGTAGGCGTAGTCGGGGTACGCCGTCGCGACCGTCTCGCCGGCGCTGTCGTCCTCGGTCTTCTCGATGGCGGCCTCGAAGTCCTCCATCCGTATCTCGGTGCGGTCGTCGCGGATG
>CAZEIO010000244.1:0-2455 GCA_964512525.1 uncultured Halobacteriales archaeon | reverse complement strand
TGGCCGCACGGATGCAACACGTCTCCGGGAACGAGGTGCTGTTGCGCACCATCTCCGAGACGGGCCACGGCGTCGGCACGCCCACCGAGGTAGTCGTCGACCGGGTCCTCGACCAGCAGACGTTCCTCTTCGACCGCCTCGGCCTGCCTGCCCCCGACCCGCCCGAGGAGTGAACGAGGCGAGCTACTCCCGGTCGCTCGCGACGACCGCGTAGTGCTCGGCACGGTCGTCGTAGTCGGCCAGGAGTTCGCGGGCGGCGTCGGGCACGTGGGCCACCTCGTAGTCGTCGCCGGCGAACCGGCGGACGGCGTCGTACGAGTCGAACCGCAACAGCGTCAGGAACTCCGTCCGGTCGCCGTCGTCCAGTTCTCGTCGGGCGACCTCGTGGCCGCGGTAGCCGTCGCCGGCGTCGGCGGCGATGGCCGGCAGTATCTCCTCGGTCAGTAGCCGCTCGTAGTCGTCGGCATCTGCGGGGCGAGTCCGACCGGTCCAGGTGCGAACGATCACGTCGGTCGGTGGGCGGCCGCGAGCCTCAGTCTGTCGCCCGTTGCCCGTGGTTTCTCCTTGAGGCGTGGTTCCGCCGCCGTCCTGCGGTTAACTCGGCCCAACTCGGCCGAACCCCAGGTGAGGATTTCGAGGGTTCTTGTCCGTCCCGTCGCGAGTGCCGAGCGTGACACGACAGATTGCCGCGCTCGCGACGGCGCTCGTGGTCGTCCTCGCCGGTTGTGCCGGCGGGGTCGGTCCGGGCGGCGACGCGGGTTCGGAGGAATCGGCCACGGTCAACGTCTACGTCAGCGACCAGCCGAACGACATCGACGACTTCGAGTCGCTGAACGTGACCATCGACCGCGTCGTCTTCCGCGGACCGAACGGGTCGAACGAGACACTCGATGTCGAGGACGAGACGGTCGACCTCACCGAACTGCAGGGGGCGAACGCGTCGCAACTCGGCAGTCTCGACGTTCCGCCCGGCGAGTACGACGCCGTCTTCCTCTACGTCTCCGACGTGGACGGCGACCTGAAAGAGGGCTCGACCGACGTGAAACTACCCAGTGGCGCGCTCAAGCTGACCAAGGGCTTCTCGGTCGGCCCGAACGAAAGTGTCGACTTCGTCTTCGACATCACCGTCCGGAAGGCCGGCGCGAGCGGAATGTACATCATCCAGCCGGTCGTGAGCGAGTCCGGCACGGACGTGCCCATCGACACCGACGGCGACGGTGAGGACGACCGCGGCGAGGACGAGAGCGAGAGTGAGGGTGAGAACGGCGACGGCGGCCCGCCCGAGGACAGCCCCGGTGACGACGAGAGCGACGAGGCCGGCGGCGACTACCGCCTCGAGCCGCGGCTGACCGTCGAGTAATCGTCCGCCGACCCGAACGCCTGAAGTACACCGACTCGCTACCGCCGGTGTGTCACGGCAGGCGCCCCGGGTGGAGACGCTGTTTCTCCACGGCAGCGGCGACGACTACACCGCGACCGTCCAGCGCGACGGCGAGCGGGTGTTCGTCGCGAGTCTCGACCTGAAGCGGACCGACGCCGGCCCCCGACCGGCCCGCTTCCGGGTCCGTCACGACTCCGGCGAGGAGCCGCGCGACCCCGACGAGTTCGTCGCGCTGGCTCGCCGGGCCGACCGGGTGCGCATCTCGGAGCAGACGCCCCCCTCGATGCGGCGGGAACTCCAGGACATGCTCTCGGGCTACCAGCTCCAGGACAAGACGAAGGCCGTCCGGACCTGCCGCATCTGTGCCTCGAAGGGGCGGTACTCGCCCATCACCGAGGACAACGCCGTCGAGTCCGGCCAGGACCACGTCTGTCTGAACTGTGCGACCGACGCCTTAGAGCGAGAACTCGCCCACCACGGCGACGGAATGAGCGGCAGTGCGGCACGGCGCCTGCGGGACCTGCTTGCGGATGTGCGCGACCTCGACCGCATCGTGGACCTCCTGCGCGGCGACCTCGACCCCGACCTGACGAAGTTCGACGAGGTGAGCGCGACGCTCGACGACGTCGAGCCGGTGCCGACGAGTTCGCTCGACCTCCACCCCGACCTGCAGTCGCTGCTGGAAGAGCGGTTCGACGAGCTGCTGCCGGTGCAGAGTCTCGCCGTCGAGAACGGCCTGCTCGCGGACCCGCCCGCCGACCAGCTCGTGGTCAGCGCGACGGCGACGGGCAAGACGCTCGTCGGCGAACTCGCCGGCCTCGACCGCGCACTCCGGGGGAAGGGCAAGACGCTCTTTCTGGTCCCGCTGGTGGCACTCGCGAACCAGAAACACGAGGACTTCCGCGACCGCTACGGTCACCTCGTGGACGTCTCCATCCGTGTCGGGGCCTCTCGCATCCGCGGCAGCGGCGAGGGGTTCGACCCGAGTGCGGACGTCATCGTCGGAACCTACGAGGGTATCGACCACGCCCTGCGCACGGGTCGCGACCTCGGCGACGTCGGAACGGTGGTCAT
>CAZEIO010000243.1:0-2493 GCA_964512525.1 uncultured Halobacteriales archaeon | reverse complement strand
GGTCGCGAGGACGTCTTCCCCGTCGGCGACCTCGCCGTCCGCCGCGGGATGGCCGACCTGTTCTCGGTGGCCGCCGACGACCGCGCGGCGATGCGCGACCGGGCGGCGGCGTGGCGGCCCTACCGCTCGTACGCGGCGCTGTACGTCTGGCAGCACTACGAGGACGGCGAGTCCGCCGTCGGCCGGGAGTGAGGCGGTGGCAGGGCCGCCGGGTGGTCACTCCTCGTCGGTGTCGGGTTCGCGACCGCCTCCGTCGGCCCGGCGGCCGACGTCCACCTGGTAGTCGGCGAGGATGTCCCGCCCGAGAAGCAGCGGGTAGTCCATGTGGCTGCGGTCCTCGACGCTGGCCGTGACGGTGTGCTGGGTGCCGCCGACGCCGACGACGATGTCCACAAGCGGTCGCGAGCGAGACTGCTTCGAAGACCCGGAGCGGACTCTCGTGGTCTCCTTGATGGGGCCGGCGCCGACCTCGGCGGCCAGCGAGGTGTCGATGCTCGTCCGGGTCGCGCCGGTGTCGGACTTGGCGACTATCTGCGTCGAGCCGTCGGTGCCCGAGACGACGACGCGCTCGGTGTAGCCCACCGTCGTGACACCGCCGGTGCGCTCCACCGGCGCCGGCTTGCAGTCGGGGACGGAGTCGTCGAGCGTGGCCGCCAGTTCGTGCACTCGCTCCCCGTCCACCGTCCCGCCCGCCCGCTCTATCGCGAGGGCGGCGATGTACGGCGCGGGACTGACGCCGGTGGCCTCGAACAGTCCCTTGAAGCCCGCGGTCGGGTTGACCTCGAGGACCGCCCAGCCGTCGGCTCCCTCCACGAGGTCCACGCCGGCGTAGTCGAGGTCCATCGCGTCGGCGGCGGTCAGGGCCGTCTCCTCGACGGCCGCCGGCAACTCGTCGGTGGCGTTCTCGACGGCGCCGCCGAGGGCGACGTTGGTGCGCCAGTCGTTGTCCGGCGCGTAACGGAACATCGCGCCGACCACCCGGTCGCCGACGACGTACACCCGGACGTCGCGGTTCGGCTCGACGGTCGCGCCCGGGTCGTCGCCCGCCGTCTCCGCCGTGGCGCCGCCGTCGGCGGCCATCGCGTCGGTGTCCGCGGCCGCCGGGCGCTCGACGAGCGACTGGAGGAAGGCGTAGCGGTTGCCCACCTTCGCGGAGACGGTGTCCTCGGGCCCGACCTTCCAGGTGCCGCCGCCGTGGGTGCCGATGGCGGTCTTGAACACCGCCTCGTCGCCGAAGGACTCTCGCTCGGCCGCGAGACGGTCGCTCGACAGGGCGAGGAGGGCGTCGGGAACCCGGACGCCGGCCCGCGAGAGCGTGACCGCGGTGGCGAACTTGTGGATGGCCCGCAGCGTCGCCGTGGGCGTGTTCAGCACGGGGACGACGCCCTCGAGCGTGCTCGCGAGGCCGAGTTCCTCGCAGGGCTGTTCGGTGTTCGAGAGGAGGAGCCGGTTGGCGACGACGTCCACCGCGGGTTCGACGGTGACGGACCCGTCCTCGATGCGAATCGTCGTGTTCTCCTCGCGGAGCCACCGCGGGTCGTGTCCCAGTGCCGCCACCGCGTTGCAGATGGCCTTCGTCTCCTTGCTGTTGTGCAGGCTCAGGACGCCCACACGCACGCTGTCAGTCACGCGTCACACGACGGGAGCCGCCCACATCAATCGCCCGTTATGGACGACCGGCGGCGCAGCGGGCCGGCGGCGCCCACGCGAACCGCCCGCCGCCGGTCCCGGAGTGTGCGGGGTCGTCCGACGCCTGCCCGCGGTCGTAAAGAGATTTACCGGTCGATGCCCCGTGGGGGGTATGGACGGCGGCGACGAGGCCGACGTTGGAACGGACGTCGCGGACGAACCGGAGCCGTTCACGTACGACGGCGGTCGGGTGGACCCCGGCGAAGCCGCCAACGTGCGCTACGCCGTCAGCGAGACGTACCTGGGCGACCCGGTGCGGGTGCCCGTCACGATAGTCAACGGCAGCCACGCTGGCCCGACGCTGTTTCTCTCGGCCGCGGCCCACGGCGACGAACTCAACGGCATCGAGGTGGTCAGGGAGGTGGCCCACGAGTGGCACCACGACGGTCTCCACGGAACGCTGGTCTGCCTGCCGGTCCTGAACGTGCCGGGCTTTCTCGCCCAGCAGCGGTACCTGCCCGTCCTCGACCGCGACCTCAACCGCTCGTTTCCCGGCCGGCAGGGTTCGACCTCCTCGCGACGGATCGCCCGGAAGATATACGACAACTTCGTCGCTCCCTGTGACGTCGGTCTCGACTTCCACACGTCCACGCGCGGACGCACGAACATGCTCCACGTCCGGGCGGACATGGACGACGACCACGTCGCCAGGGTCGCCCGCGCGTTCGGCACGAACGTCATCATCGACGGCACCGGTCCCGACGGGTCGCTCCGGCGTGCGGCCTCCGACGCCGGCATCCCCACCATCACCGTCGAGATGGGGGAGGCCCACCGGTTCCAGCGCGACCTCATCGACCGGGCGCT
>CAZEIO010000242.1:0-2505 GCA_964512525.1 uncultured Halobacteriales archaeon | reverse complement strand
ACGTCTGTCCGAACGACACCATCCAGATCGTGATGGACGACCAGCGCAACGGCGAACAGTACAACCTCCACGTCGGCCAGTGCATCTACTGCCGGCTCTGCGAGGAGGTCTGTCCCGTTGACGCCATCCTCCTGACCCAGAACTTCGAGTTCACGGGCGAGACGAAGGACGACCTCGTGTACAACATGGAGCAACTGAAGTCGGTGCCGTGGTACAACGACATCGACCCGCTCGAGTCCAGAGAGCCGGACCGCGGCGCGTGGATCGGCGAGGGCGAGGGCGAAGTGGACTACCAGTAGGGCCCCGACGACCGGCACCTGCGGGGTGATCCCACCGCGACAGCCCGCACCCGCACGCCCCCGACCGCACAGCGACGGCCATACACCTCGCTCACGACACCGGATTTCGCAATGTTAAAACGCCGTCCGGGACACTTCACGGGCAATGGTCACGCCCCTACCCGAACTGATCGCGTTCGCGCTGTTCGCCCTCGTCACGGTCGGCAGCAGTCTCGGGGTCGTGCTCGTGGACGACGTCTGGCACGCCGCGCTCCTCCTCGGCGTGGCGCTGTTCAGCGTCGCCGTCCACTTCGTCATGCTACAGGCGGAGTTCATCGCGGCGATGCAGGTGCTCGTGTACGTCGGCGGCGTGCTGGTACTCGTCACCTTCGCCGTGATGCTGGTCCGCGAGAGCGACGACGCGGAGACGGACGTGGACGCGACGGAGGCGGCAACGGAGGGAGTTGACGCGTGACGACGCGACCGGAACTCGACCTCGGCCCGCACCTGCTGCCGGGACTCGCCGCGGTCGCGCTGTTCGCCGTGCTCGCTGGCGCCGTGGTCGCGACGCCGCTCGGCGCACAGGCCGGCTTCCCCGGGCCGACGCTCAACGAGACGAACGTGACGGCCGCGGTCGCGGACGGCGGCACGCTGGTCGAGGGAAGCGGCTCCTACGAGACGTCGTTCGACGGCTCGAAGACCACCGTGACGGTGACCCTCGACGACGGCACCACCTTCGAGGAGCGACTCGCGGCCGAGGACGTCACCGCGGAACGGGTCGGCGACACGACGTACGCGACCGCGACGGTGTCGGGCAACGGTACGACGGTGACGCTCGCCCGCGTGGCAGTCGTGGACCACACGAACGCCTCGCTCGGCCCCGGCGCACAGGTGACCGGCGTCAACCGCTCGGCGACTGCCGGCGGTGACGCGGGTATCTACGCCGTCGCCCGGCGGGGCACCATCACGGAGAACGTCGGCTACGCGATGTTCGACCTGCGGAGCGTCCAGCCGTTACCCGCCGAGGGCTTTCTCGTCGTCTTCGAGACGATCGACCTCGTCCTCGTGGCGGCGCTGGTGGCCGCGGTGATGCTCGCCCGGCGGGACCCGGACGACGAGCCACGGACGGCGCTAGAGACCGAGGACGACGGGGGTGAGGACTGATGGCGGTGCCGACCACGTACTACGTCGTCCTCTCGGCGGCGATGTTCTGTGCCGGTCTGTTCGGCGTCCTCACCAAGCGCAACGCGCTCATGTTCCTGATGTCGGTGGAGTTGATGCTGAACGCGGCGAACATCAACTTCGTCGTCTTCGCCTTCCACCACGGCAACCTCACCGGCCAGGTGTTCGCGCTGTTCACGATGGGGCTCGCGGCGGCCGAGGTGGCCATCGGTATCGGCATCATCATCACGCTGTACCGCAACTTCGGAGACACCGACGTCACGATCGCACGGGGGATGCGGTGGTAACATGTTCGAGTACGTCCCCGCGATTCCGGCGCTGCCGCTTGCGGCGTTCGTCATCGCACTGGTCGCCGGTGAGTTCATGCCGAAGAAGGGTGCCATCGCCGGCATCACGGCCACGGCCGGCGCACTCCTCCTCTCGGGGCTGGCCGCCCTCGACGTGGCCGGCGGGAGCGCCCACGCCGAGACGCTGTTCACGTGGTCGGCGGCCGACGCGCTGACGCTGACCTTCGGCGTCCTCGTGGACCCGCTGTCGGCGATGATGCTCGTCATCGTCTCGCTCGTCGCCCTCCTGGTCCACGTCTTCTCGCTCGGCTACATGAACGACGAGGGCGAGACGGGACTGCCCCGGTACTACGCCGGTCTCGGCCTCTTTACGTTCTCGATGCTGTCGTTCGTGCTCGCGGACAGTCTGCTGGTGGCGTTCGTCTTCTTCGAACTCGTCGGTCTCTGCTCGTACCTGCTCATCGGCTTTCACTTCCGGGAGACGGCCCCGCCCAGTGCCGCCAAGAAGGCGTTTCTGGTGACGCGTTTCGGGGACTACTTCTTCCTCGTCGGAGTGGTCGGCGTCATCGCCACCTTCGGCACGAGCGCCTTCGTCGGCGGCGAGGGCGAGGGCGCGGCGTCGTTCCCCGTCCTCGCAGAGGCGGTGCTGGCGGGTGACCTCGCCGGAGCGCCCGTAACAAGTTCGGCTTTGCGGCGGGGACGGTGTTCCGTTTCCCTGGTCCCCTCGGTCCTGGGCGCGGTGGCCGGCAAGTGGGCCC
>CAZEIO010000241.1:0-2533 GCA_964512525.1 uncultured Halobacteriales archaeon | reverse complement strand
CCTGGCGGTTGAACGTGTAGATCTCGTAGGCGGGTTCGCCCGTCTCGAAGTCGCTGATCACGACGACCGGCCGGGCGAGGTCCTCCTGCATCAGCCCGTGGGGGACCTTCACCTCGGTCGTGACGTCGTAGACGGTGTGGACCTGGCCGGCCTCGATGTAGACCACGGTGTCCACCACTTGCGGGATCATCCCGAGTTCGACCCGGCCGACGAGCCGCTGGAGGGCGTCGATGGCGCGGGTGGCGTGGACGACGCCGACCATCCCGACGCCGGCCAGTCGCATGTCGGCGAACACCTCGAAGTCGCTCGTCTTGCGCACCTCGTCGAAGATGGTGTAGTCCGGCCGCACCATCAACAGTGCGTCGGCGGTCTTGTCCATCCGGCCGTCCAGCGCGGTGTACTGGGTGACGTCCTCGCGGACCTGCAGGTCGCGGGGCTTCTCCATCGTCTTCACCGAGAAGCCGCCGTCGGCGAGGAACTCCGCGACCGCCTGCGCGAAGGTGGACTTGCCGGCGCCGGGCGACCCCGAAATGAGGACGCCGCGGCTACCCTCCAGTAGTCGCTCGCGGAGGTCCTCGGCGAACTCGTAGTCGTCGAGGTCGGTCTTGACGATGGGACGGACGGCGGTTATCTCCCGGGCGTCGGCAAAGGGCGGCTGGGCCATCGCGATGCGGTACTCCCGGAACTGTACGATGGTCATCCCCGGCTCGGACAGTTCGACGAAGCCGTCCTGACTGGCGCGAGCGGCCCGCTCTATCTCCTGGGCGTACGCCTCGAGTTCGGCGTCGGTCAGCACCGCGTCGTCCACGGCCTCGAACGACATCTCGCCAACCGCGCCGCGCTTGGCCATCGGCCGGACGCCGGTCCGCAGGTGGACGCTCATCGTCGTCTCGTCGAAGTACGTCGCGATGGACAGTTCCTCGACGGCGCTGGTCTCCGGTTCGAGAAACTCGACGTCGATGCCCTTCGCGCTCGCCACCTCGCTCTGGACGCGGTCGCTGGTGAGAAGCGTCGCGCCGACGTCGGCGGCGTGGTCGCGAATCACCGCGTCGAGTTCGCCCTCCTCGGCGGCCGCCGTCGAACTCGGGTCGGGGCGACCGCCGGCGTACTCCACCTCGATGCGACCTGCGTCGGCGAGGTCGGCCAGTCGGCGCAGTTCCTCGATACCGTCCCAGCCGGTGTCGTAGCCGCGGTTGGCCTGTGCCTCCAGTTCGGAGACCACGACCTCGGGGACGGACACGGTGACGCCCTCGTACTCGCCGCTCTCGACGCGGGGCGAGAGGCGGCCGTCAACGACGACGCTCGTGTCCGGTACGACGATCATGGGTACGTTACGGTCTGGTTCCGTTTAAACGACCCGACACGAGTGGCCGCCCGGTCCCGGTCTCGCCCGACCACGCCACACCCGGGGCGGAGGCGAGTGCTCCGGGTCGGCGAGCGACCGCGACCACGACCACGATCACGGACCGCGCGTGGTGGCCACCGGTCGGTCCGGAGGGATGGTCGCGGTTCCGATAGGTCTAATCCGTCGCCGCGAGAACGTGACGCGAGTCAACGATGAAACTCCACGAGTACCAGGCGAAGGAAGTCTTCGCCGAGGCGGGGTTGCCGGTGCCCGACTCGGAGCTGGCGACGACCGTCGAGGAGGCCGCCGCGGCCGCCGAGCGAATCGGGTTGCCGGTCGCGATCAAGGCACAGGTACAGGTCGGCGGGCGGGGGAAAGCAGGCGGCATCGACCTCGCCGACACGCCCGCGGAGGTCCGCGAGGTCGCCGACCGCATCCTCGGGATGGACCTGAAGGGACTGCACGTGGACCGCGTGCTCGTCGAGGACGCGGTGGAGTTCACCGACGAGCTGTACGTCGGCGTAACGATGGACCGCGACGCCGGCAAGCCGGTCGCGATGGTCTCGACCGAGGGCGGCGTCAACATCGAGGAGGTCGCGGCCGAGCGGCCGGGTGCCATCGCCCGCGAACACGTCACGCCCTCCTTCGGTCTCCACCCGTACCAGGCACGGCGGGCCGTCTCACGGGCCGGCGTGGACCCCGCTGTCTCGGGAGCGGTCGCCTCGACGCTTCGCACTCTCTACCAGATATGGGACGACGTGGACGGCAGCGACGCCGAGATCAACCCGCTGATGGTCACGGAAGACGACTCGGTGGTGGCCGCCGACGCCGTCCTCAACGTGGACGACGACGCCCTCTTCCGGCATCCCGACCTCCAGGAGTACGAGGAGTCCTCCGCGAAGAGCGACCTGGAGGCGAAAGCCGAGGCGTACGGCTTCGACTACGTCCGCCTCGACGGCAACGTCGGCATCATCGGCAACGGTGCCGGTCTCGTGATGACCACGCTCGACCTCGTGGACCACTTCGGGGGCCGGCCGGCGAACTTCTTGGACGTCGGCGGCGGCGCGAAGGCAGAGCGCATCCGCAACGCCCTCGACATGGTGTTCTCCGACGAGAACGTCGAGAGCGTCGTGTTCAACATCTTCGGCGGCATCACCCGCGGCGACGAGGTCGCCCGCGGCATCAACG
>CAZEIO010000240.1:0-2533 GCA_964512525.1 uncultured Halobacteriales archaeon | reverse complement strand
ACCGACAGCGGTTCGTCGTACCAGCGGCCGTTCTCCCAGCCGATGCGGTCCTCGTCGGGATCCGGCCGGACGACCGGGTCACCGTCCTCGCCGTCGCCGGCGTTCCCGTCCGCGTCGGAGCCGTCGGCACCGTCACCGCCGTCGGCCGTCGGTGTCCCGGCACCCCCGTCCGTGCCGCCGCCACCGTCGCCACGTCGGTCACCGATGCCACGTTCCTCGTAGTACTGGGCACAGCCGGCGGTCACCGCCAGTAGCCCGAGCGCCAGCGCCAACAGGACACGTCGATGCCTCATTCACCGGCACGCAGTGTCGTTCCGACTAAACCCTTGTCATCACGACACACGCCGCGGGCGCCGGCGCGGGCAGACGGTCGAGAGCCGGCAGGTCAGTCCCGCCGTCGCAGGACGAACAGCGCCGCCACGAGGGCGACGAGCGCCAGCGCGAGGCCGAAGCCCGGCTGAGCCTCGCTCTCGGTGGTCGTCGGCGTCTCGTCGGTCGTGGTCGGGTCGTCGGTCGTCGGCGTCGCCGTCGGGGTGGCCGTCGGGGTTGCGGTGGGTGTCGCCGTCGGCGTCGGCGTGGCCTCGACCTCGGGTGCGGCGCCGGTCCGAACCCCCGAGAGGTCGTCCACGGTCGGCGCGTTCACGATGGTCACCGTGTCGCCGGAGACGTTGACGTAGAAGGCGTCGTCGAACTGACCGCCGAAGGCGTCGGAGTCGGGGATGGTGTAGGTGCTCTGGCGTCCCTCGACGGAACTACCGAACTCCGTCAGAATGTCGACGTAGGCCTCCTCGAACTCACGGGCGTCCTCGGGCGTGTCCCAGACCGTCTTCCAGACGTACCCCGTCTCGTTCGTCTCGGCCGAGTCGGCAGTCGTGTAGACGAACAGCTTGTCGCCGTCCCACCCGGTCGAGGCGGGATGAGTGTAGTCGTACCGGACCACGTCGTTTCGCTCGGCGTCGTTGCCGAACGGATAGTTGCGGTCGATGGCGACGGTTGACCCCGTGGCGTAACTCGGGTAGTACAGCATCAGGAAGATGCCCAGTTCGCCGAAGGTGGCGTAGTTGACCCCATCCTCGAACGTCTGCATCGTCCACCGCTCGGTGCTACGGTCGACGTAGTCGACGTTTGCGGGCACGTCGTCCGGATACTTGTCCGGATGGAGCATCTGCTCGGTGCTGACCGGCGGATTCTCGTAGATGCCGTTCATCGCCTCGACACCACCCCGCTCGTTGGCCGACTGGAACAGGGTCGCCGTCTGGCTGTACGGTCCCAGCTCGTAGAGGATGAGTCCCAGGTTAGCGTACGACGGCCGGGACCCGCTCTCTGGAGCGGGGAGACACTCCCACTCGTCGCCACAGCGGTCGCCGTACGTCTGCCCGACGTACGTGGCATCTGCCTCGGTGATGCTCGTGTTGAGGTTCGCCGCTTCCTCGGTGTTGCCGCCGCTGAACTCGTCGAGGACGCCGAGATTCGCGTCTTGGAGGCGGTGGACGAGTTCGTGACCGAGCGAGGCCTCCCTGAACTTCTCCGCGACGCCGTCCTCGGGCACGATGATCGCGATCTCACCCTCGCCGACACCCAGTTCGGGAATCCCGGAACTCGTGTAGAACGCTCCGGCGGCCGAGCCTTGGTTACCGATCAGGTCCGCGAAATACGACTCGTCCTCCCCAACGAGAAACAGCGCCTCGTACTTAGTGTTCTGGTGCAGGCGGTCCTTCGTCGTGACGTTGAGTGCGTCGCGGTAGGCGCCCTGACGCCACTCGCGGTACCGGTCACGGGACACGAAGTTGACCGTCGGTCGTTCGTCGAACTCCAGTCCGCGGATGTACTCAACGCGGGCCATCGCCCGCGAGAGAATCCGCTCGACCTCATCGCGGGTGTAGCCGTCCTCGGGCGTGACGTCTATCGACTCGTTGTGCCAGTAGCCGTCTTCCCAGCCGAGGACGTCCTCCTCGGGGTCCTCGCGGTCGGACTCTTGGGCCGACGAGCGGTTGGCCGTCGCCTCAACGGCCGCGGCGGGAGTCGGTCCGCCGGGAGTAGCGACGGCCATCGGTCGATCCGCGTCTGCGCCGACGACGCCGCCGGAACCGGTCGCCGTCGCGCCCGCGACCGGCCCGAGCGCCGCCGACAGCGTCAGCAGCGCAGTCAGAACGACAGTCGTTCGCATACCGAACGCTTCCGTCGCACGAAAAAAAGCGCCTCGGTCCGTCTCGCGGACGCGGCGGGCGCGTGATTTTTTGAGCGCGAGCCCGGACCGACTCACATGAGCGAGGACACTACGAGTACCGACACGGTCCGACTCGACGCCGCGGACGCCGCCGTCGTCGTGGTGGACATGCAGAACGGCTTCTGCCACCCCGAGGGGTCGCTGTACGCGCCCGGGAGCGAGGCCGCCGTCGAACCCGTCGCCGCCCTCGTCGAACGCGCCCGTTCGGCCGGCGTCCGGGTGGTGTTCACCCGCGACGTCCACCCGCCGGGGCAGTTCGACGACGCACACTACTACGACGAGTTCGAGCGCTGGGGCGAGCACGTC
>CAZEIO010000239.1:0-2551 GCA_964512525.1 uncultured Halobacteriales archaeon | reverse complement strand
TTCGCGTTGATCTCCTGGCGCTTGTTGAGCGTGTCGTCGAGTTCCATGTCGCCCAATACGGCACGGAGCGTCGTCTGCGCGAGGTTCGAGACGGCCTTCTTGTAGTCGTCCACCTCGAGGAAGGCCTTCTTCGCGTTCATCACCTTGATGTACACGACGGCGTCGGCAGTTACCGGCGAGTTGTCGCGGGTGATGGCCTCCTGGCGGGGCACGTCGAGCGTCTGGGTCCGCATGTCGAAGGTGTACGTCCGGGAGACGAACGGCGGCACCCAGTTGATGCCGGGTTCGAGTAACCCCCGGTACTCGCCGAGCACCGTGTACGCCTTCTTCTCGTACGCGTCCACGATGACGACTGCCTTGTACAGGGCGACGATGCCGATGAGCAGCGCGATGATCCCCACGGTGCCGAGGAACCCACCGAGCTGCAACACCACGCTTTGCATGCTCGTCGGTTGGGTGAGCAGCCTCAAAAGGGTTCGCACCGGTCGCGAATCCGTGCCTGCGGTCGATCAGCGCGGGACGGGACGCGACGAGCGTGGCGGTCAGCCGGGTCAGTTGCGCTCGGTCTCGACCTCGGTGTCCTCGGCGTCCGTCGCGGGCTCCTCCGCCTTCGTCGCGCGGTCGCGGGCGAGTTCGCGGTCGATCGGGTCCCGGGAGGCGTCCATCGAGGCGACCGTCACGACGTTTCCGCCACCGGGGTCAACGACCGTCACCTGCGTGCCCTCGGGTATCTCGCCGTCGTCGATGTTGCGGGCTTGGTAGTAGGGGTTGAAGCCGCCACCCTCGAGTTTCACCTCGCCGCTGGTCGTAGTGACGCGCTTGGTCACCCGGCCGGTCTTGCCCTTCAGCGAGTCGGAGTCGGACGTCGAGGCCTTGCTACTGCCGCCGTACAGGTCGAACTCGCGGTAGGCGTAGAACGTGACGCCGCCGACGAAGAGAGTCAACAACGCCAGCACGAGCGGGGCGGTCAGGAAGAGCAGCGGTCCCCCCACCGTCGCGGCACCGACGCCGATGATGCCGGTGACGAGGAGGGCCACGCCCACCACGATGAGGTGTGCGCCCGGCGCCAGCGCCTCCATGATGACGAGCGCCAGCCCAGCGAGTAGCAGCAAGGCGGGCAGTCCGATCTCGAGGAGTCCGCCGAGTTGGAGCACGACCCCCGCGGCCCCGGCTGTCCCCGCGGTCTCTATCATACGCGACCTTGCGCCCACTCGGGGATTAACCTTTTCCAGCCGGGGGACCGGCGGGCGACCGCCGCGGGGGAACACTCAAGTCCACACCGACGTGTCTCCGAACGATGAGCGAGGAGTCACCCGGGGACGCGGAGGGCGTCTTCGCCGTAGAGTCAGCGTACCTTGACTGTGCAGTACAGGTCGGCGTCGCCAGCGGCCGCGTCATCAGCGTCTCCTTCCCCGAGGCGCCGGACGCGAACGCCGGCAACGACCACCCGCTGCTCGACCGCATCGTCGCCTACCTCGAGGGAGTCGAGGACGACTTCGCGGACGTGACCGTCGCGCTGACGGTCCCCACCGACCAGCGGGCCGTCCTCGACGCACTCCGGGGCGTGCCCCACGGCGACCAAGTCTCCGTCGAGCAACTCGTCCAGATGACCGCCGGTCTCGACCCCGCCGACGAGGACGACCGAGACACGGCTCGCCGGGCACTCGCCGCCAATCCTGTCCCCGTCGTCATCCCCGACCACCGCGTGCGCGACGGTCCCAGCGCCGCGCCGCCGGCCGTCGAGCAGCGACTCCGCGAAATCGAGGGGCTCTGAGCGCCGTGACGGGCGCGGACGACGCCGACGGGGGCGGGACCGGGAGTGACCCCGGCCGGGACCGCGAGACCCGAGACACCATCGCGGCCGCGGTCCCCGCCGTCGGTGCCGTCGTCGTCCACGACGACCGGGTGCTGCTCGTCCACGACCGCGCCCGCGACGCCTGGAGCGTCCCGTTCGGGCGCGTCGAACCGGGCGAGTCCGTCGTGACGACCGCCCGCCGAGAGGTGCGCGAGGAGGCCGCCGTGACCGTCAGGGTCGAGCGAGTCGCGGGCATCTACTCCGACCCGGAGACACAGGTCTTCGAGCACCGCTCCGGCCGGCGACTCCACTTCGTCACGACGCTTCTGGTCTGTTCGGTCACCGGCGAGTCGCTGCCCGATCCGGACCCGACGCCGGACGGCGAGGAGGTGGACGGCGCCCGGTTCGTCGCCGTCGCGGACCGCCCGCCGGCACCGCCGACGAGCGAGTGGGTCCGGGCGGCGCTGGCCGACGAGAGCGTCGAACTGACGTGAACCGGACCGGTCGGGGGGTCCGAGCCGCCGACGGAGTGAGAGAAGACGGAACGACGGGGGCACGCGGCCCGCTACTGGGGGCTGGGCGAGCCGCCGGACCCGCTCTCGGAGCGGCCGACCTCGCGCTCCAGCGCGGAGCCGGTGATGGAGCGTAGGCGGTCGATGAGGCTGTCCTTCTCGGGTTCGCCGACGAGGGCGACGTCCAGGACCTCGGAGATGTGCGAGACCGGGATGATCTCGATCTGCTCCTTGAACTCGTCCT
>CAZEIO010000238.1:375-2610 GCA_964512525.1 uncultured Halobacteriales archaeon | reverse complement strand
CTTGAGGATCTGTCGCTTGACCATGCCGGCGGCGTCGGAGCCGAACTGCACTGACGCCTCCTCCGGCGGCGCGAGGACGAGTTTGTCCGCCTTCGTCGCCTCCGCCTTGCGGATCGTCACCCGTTCGCCGATGCCGACGTCGGCGTTCTGCCGGGTGAAGCCGTCGATGCGGACCGTGTCCGTGTTCCAGTCCTGTCGGTCCGCACGCCACACCTTCGCGGCCGTCGTGTCTGCCCCCTCTATCTCGATGATGTCACCCGGGCTCAGCTTCAGGTGCAACAACGTGTCGGGATCCAGCCGCGCTATCCCCCGCCCCGAGTCGTTCGGGTAGGCCTTCGCCACCTCCAGTTGAACTTCGTTCATGACTGCGATCTCAGTATTTACAATCGGGTTCCGGCCCCGATATGTCTTACGTTGCCCGGGGTCGGCGTCCGACGACCGCACGGCGACGACGGGTCACTACGGGGGAACGGGCCGACCGCCGACCGGCGGCCGCGAATCCACCGGCGACCGGCCTACGCCTCCCGGTCCGGGTCCCCGTTCCGGGCGCGGTGCTCCGCGAGGGCCTCGTCGAGCGTCAGGTCGCCGACGGCGACGCGACGGGCGAGAGCCTCGTCGATCGTTCGCCCGCCGGCGGACCGCTCCCGGGAACGGTCCTGTATCACCTGCAGTTCGCCGGCCGTCGGTTCGACGTCGCGTGACTCGACGGGGTCGCCCTCCAGGCGGGCGATATTGACCGCGGCGAGGACGTCCCCGAGACCGCGCACGCCCTGTCCGAGGCGGGGCGTCGTCCCCGTCTCGTCCACGAGTTCGACGCGCACGTCGTCGAGTGCATCGACTATCTCAGCGCCCTCGAGGCGGGCGCCGTCGCCGACGCGGACCACCGGGTCGGCGGCGCCGGCGACCTGGTCGCGGACCACCTCGACCGCCTGCGAGAGCGGAACCTGGAAGGCTGCGACGACGGTCTCGCCGGCCAGGACGGCGATGCCGGGTCGCGTCCCGGGGTCCACCCCGACGACCGTCCGGCCGCCGCCGGTGCGCACCGCCGACAGCGCCGTCTCGACGGCCCGCGTCGGCGCGTCCGGGTCCGCTACCACCACGGTCAGGTCGTCGCCGTCGTCGGGACGGGGGTCGTCGGACGCCACGACGACGACGGTCGCTCGCTCCGGCACGGGGTCGCCAGGTTCGACCGTCGTGAAGACGGCGTCGCGGTCGCGCAGGGCGGCCACGACGCCGTGGTACACCTCGAAGTCGTCGGTGGCGACGACGATCACGGTCGCCGTTGGACCGAGCGAGACATAACCGTTCGGACCGGCCGCGGGCGACGGGAGAGTGACGCCCGGAGACGGGGTGGAGACGCGCCATCTAAGTGGCTCCGTCCCACACGACCGTCCATGCTCACCCGCACGCGGGTCCGGTACCTGGCGGGCGCGACCGCCGGGTTGACCTTCCTACTCATCCTCCTCGGCCGGTACACGGCACTGACCGGCGCGGGACTGGCCTGTCAGGCGCAGTGGCCGCTCTGCAGTGGCGGCACGCTCCCGCAGACGCTGCCGGACTTCGTCGAGTGGTCACACCGGCTCGTGGCGATGGTCGCCGGCTTCGCGGTCCTCGGCGTCGCCTACGGCGTCTGGCGCACGTACGACGCGACCCGGATCCGCGCCGCGAGCGGTCTCGCCCTCCTGCTCCTGCCCGTTCAGGTGTTGCTCGGCCGCGAGACCGTCGTCACGTTCGTCGAGAACGTCATCCTCCTCCACCTCGCGACCGGCATCCTCATCTTCGGGGCGCTCGTCGCGACCACGGTCCTCGCCGTCGAAATAGACCGGCAGCGGGCGGCGTCGCCGGCGGCGACCAAGACCGGTGCCGGCGACGACGAGCGGGCCGAGACGACGGACGCGACCGCTCGCTCGCCGAGTCGCTCGGACGACTAGCGGTGCCGCGCCGCCGTCAGTGCTCGTCGCCGTTGTCGTCGTCGCCGTACGTCTCTGGGTAGGCCGACCGGAGCAGTTCGGGGTCGGCGGTCAGGCGCTCGCGAATCGGCGCGACGAACTCGGCGACGTACTCGCCGGCGGCCTGCTTCAGGTCGAGCGGGTGCAGTTCCTCCGCGAGGAAGTCCACCTCCAGAGCGCCGTAGTCCTCGTACACGACGTCTCCGCCGTACTCGTCGGGACGCTCGATGCGGAACGGCCGGCCGCGCTCCTCGAGGATCGGGAAGACGAGGTACTCGAGGTACTC
>CAZEIO010000238.1:0-365 GCA_964512525.1 uncultured Halobacteriales archaeon | reverse complement strand
GCAGTACGCGCCCTCGATCTTCTCGCGGACGGCCGCCCGGTCGTCGGTGACGGCGATTGTGGAGTCGGCTTCCGAGGCGCTCATTTTCCCGCCGGTCAGCCCCGACAGCAGCGGGGCGAAGACGCAGGTCGGCTTGTGGGCGCCGCGCTCGGGCAGGACCTCCCGGGAGAGCATGTAGATGCCGCGCTGGTCGATGCCGCCGTAGGCGATGTCGGCGTCGAGGGCGGCCACGTCCTGGGTCTGCATCAGCGGGTAGATGAGGCCGCCGAGTTTCGGGTTCTCTGACTGGCGGACGACCTCGCTGCCGGCCCGCTGGGCGCGGCTGACCGTCGTCTCGGCGGCCATCCGCAGGAGTTGGACCGTGT
>CAZEIO010000237.1:0-2612 GCA_964512525.1 uncultured Halobacteriales archaeon | reverse complement strand
ACCACGGCGTCTCGCTGGACGAACTCATCGCGGAGTTCCCCGACGAGGAGGCGAGCTACGACCACCCCGAGCGGGCGATGCGACACCTCCTCAGGAAGCGCCACGTCGCGCCGAAGTTCGGCGGCCACATGCGGCACGCCCCCGAGGACGAGGACCACCTCGTCATCGACGAGGTACCGGACGTCTTCCACACCGGCCACGTCCACAAACTGGGGTACGGCAGTTACCGGAACGTCCGCACCATCAACTCCGGCTGCTGGCAGCACCAGACCGCCTTCCAGCGCAGCGTCGGTATCGACCCGGACGTGGGGACGGCCCCGATACTCGACCTCGACACCCTCGACCTCACCGTCCGGGAGTTCGCCTGAGACGCGTCCGTGCCGGGCGACCACCGACCGCGACCGCCCCGTTCTCAGTCCATCCGGAAGCGCGTGGTCGGCACGCCCTCGAAGCGTGGGCCGCTCCCGACCGCCTGGAACCCGACGCGTTCGACGGTGTCTCGCCGACCGTCGTCGGTCTCGGTCAGGAGGAGTTCGACGCTCATGCCCTCCTCCGTCGCGAACCGTATCGGCTCCTCCAGCAGTCGCTCGACGGCACCACTCGACCCCTCTATCTGGGTGACGTGGACCGTGCTCTGCCGGGCGTCGAAGCTGACGAACCCGACCATCTGCCGGTCGTCGTCCCGGTCGTCGTCGTCGCGGTCCACCGTCGTCGTCTCGACGTCGATGTCGAGGTTGGGGTCCTCGTCGCCCTGTTCGACCTCGGCGACCCGAACCGTGCGGTCGTGGACGAGATTGCGCATCACGTCGACGGGCGCGTCGGCGATGGCGGCCATCGCCGTCGCGTCGGCCTCGACTGCGTCCCGGACCTCCATGTGACGGCGTAGCACGAGCGCGGACAAAAAACCGACGCCGCCAACCACCTGCCCGCCCCCGATACGAACCGCCGACGGCCGGCCGCCGCACAGGGACAGTATTAAAAACCCCGCTGTCGGAACCGTTTGGAAATGACGACAGACGGGTCGTGGTCGCAAGCACCGGTGCGTCATCGGTCGCGACGGCGACCGGCCACGGGAGGCGGTCGATACCCCGGCGACGCGCGGCGACGGCGACACTGTCGGCGGGGACCAGTAGTGCGTCTCGACCGGTGGCGACGACCGCGAGCCGTGGGAGGACGGAGGTGGAACGCGTGCTCGTCGTCGTGAAGTTCGGCGGCACCTCCCTCGGGACGGGCGAGCGAGTCGCCCGGGCCGCGGAGTCCGTCGCGGCCGCGGTCGGCGCGGGCCACGACGTCGTCGTCGTCGCCTCCGCGATGGGATCGACGACCGACGAACTCCTCGACGACATCGAGTTCGACGCCGCCCAAGACGACCGCGCGGAGATAATCTCGATGGGCGAGCGGACGTCGGTGCGGATGCTGAAGGCCGCCCTCGGCGCTCGCGGCGTGGACGCCCGCTTTCTCGAACCTGGTGACTCCGACTGGCCGGTCCTCGCGGACGACCGCGGCGAGGTTGACGCCGAAGAGACTCGCGCCCGCGCGCGGCGTCTCGCCGATTCCGCGGCGACGACGGTCCCGGTCGTCACCGGCTTCCTCGCCGAGACGGCCGACGGCCGCGTCTCGACGCTGGGACGGGGCGGCTCCGACACGACCGCGATGATGCTCGGTCGCTACATGGACGCCGACGAGGTGGTCATCGTCACGGACGTCGAGGGCGTGATGACCGCCGACCCGCGCGTCGTCGAGGGCGCCCGTAACGTCGCGAGCATCAGCGTGGACGAACTCCGGGACCTCTCCTTTCGCGGCGCGGAGGTGGTCGCGCCCTCCGCGCTGGCGTACAAGACCGACGACATGAACGTCCGGGTCGTCCACTACCAACACGACGACCTCCTCTCCGGCGGCACCAGCATCGAGGGCGAGTTCCGCAACCTCGTGGACCTCCGCGAGCGCCCGCTGGCGAGTCTCACCGTCGCCGGCCGCGCCATCCGCAACCGACCGGGCGTTCTCCAGGAACTCTCGACCGCCCTCGGCGAGGCGTCGGTCAACGTGGACGCCGTCGCCAGCGGGATGGACAGCGTCACCTTCTACGTGGACGAGGACGTCGCACAGGAGGCCGAGGCCATCCTCCACGAGGCGGTCGTCCAGCACGAACCGCTCTCGTCGGTGACCGTGGACGACCAGGTCGCGGTCGTGCGGGTCACCGGCGGCCAGCTGCCGGACCGGCCGGGGGTCCTCTCCGGCATCATCGCGCCGCTGGCGGACGCCCACATCACCGTCCTCGAACTCATCACGTCCGCGACCTCGGTGTCGGTGTTCGTGAACTGGGAGGACCGCGAGCGAGCGCTCGAGATCGTTCAGGAAACGGTGCGCTGAGTCTCGGGGGCCACTGCGCCCCGTCCCGCCGCTTCTGATCGAGCCGCCACACCCTGTGACACGCCGCCAGAGAGTGCCCAAGCCTAATAACGCTCGACCCCAGAGCAGCCAGGCGATGGTCCCCGACCCCGACACCGACCGCGGCTGTCCGAAGTGTGGCCACACGGAGACCGACGTCGGCGAGATATCGACGACCGGCGGCGGTCTCTCGAAGATGTTCGACATCCAGACGAACAGCTTCA